>JACQKI010000048.1 GCA_016204645.1 Candidatus Kerfeldbacteria bacterium | reverse complement strand
TACGTATATGCATATTCTCGCCATCGAAACTTCCTGCGACGAAACATCGGCTGCGGTTATCGAAAAGCGCGGCGCGGTTGCCCGCATTCGCTCAAACATCGTCGCTTCACAGGTCCAGCTGCACGTCAAGACTGGCGGTGTCGTGCCGGAAGTCGCAGCTCGCGAGCACGTCAAGCCAATAATACCGATCATACACCGCGCTCTTCAGGCCGCAGGCACGGAGCTTCGTCACCTTGACGCTATTGCAGTCACCTACGGCCCAGGCCTGCACACCGCTCTTTCTGTGGGCGTAGAAACGGCCAAAGCGCTGTCGTACACGCTCAGCCTCCCTCTGATTCCAGTCAACCATTTGCACGGTCACCTTGCCTCGACTTGGAATGGCCGCGCACCAAAGCTGCCGGCTCTCTGCCTGGTCGTTTCTGGTGGGCACACGGAATTAGTTTTGATTGACAAGCGGCGGCACATCAAACTGCTCGGTGCAACGCGTGATGATGCGGCTGGCGAAGCATTCGATAAAGTCGCGCAACTACTGCGACTCGGCTATCCTGGCGGGCCGGCCATCAGCAAACTGGCTAAACACGGCGACCCGCGCGTTTTTGATTTGCCGCGACCAATGCTGGACCACAAAAATCTCGATTTCAGCTTTGCTGGTTTGAAAACAGCGGTTCGTACTATGGTCGACCGCCAACCATCAATATTCAAATCACGGCGCCGCATCGCTGACCTTTGCGCTTCGTTTCAAGCCGCAGTCGTCGACGTACTAGTTGCCAAAACAATCAGGGCGGCTCAAGCACACAAGCCAAAAGAGGTGCTCCTGGCCGGCGGTGTAGCCGCAAATAGCGAACTTCGGCGGCGGCTGGCGGGCGAAGTAAAAAAACTCTCGTGGAAACCATCATACCGCCAACCGCCGTTGGAACTCTGCACGGACAATGCTGGCATGATCGGGTTGGCCGCAGCTTATTTTCCGCAAACGTTAAAACAGCCCGCCTGGAAGACGGCTGATATTCAGCCGACGCTTTCAATATGAACTTCGGCCGCCCTCTCGATGTGCTGAGAGAGCGGCCGTTGATGCGTGCAAACGATCTGATCCTCCTTAGGCTTGCAATGCCGGAGTAGGGTGGTTGTTCCTTCGCGCGTAGAGGTGGACGATAGTGGTACTGCTCTGCGCCAGGACCTTCAACACGTCGTCGACTTCATCCGGCCGCATACCGAATGCGGCGCAAATGAAGCGGCGACGAGCCTGATCGAAGTCGAGGGCTGGAACGAGACAGCGTTCCGACTGACCGTCCGTACGAAGGTACGTGAACTCCCAGATGTCGTACGTAAGATCGCCGAACATCATCAGCATCTGCTGGGTGAACATGGGCTCTGGCAAATCGACGTCAGGTCGGTAGCCGTACCGGGCGAGGAAAGCTGTAAAGCTTTCCGGCAGCGGCTTGCCCGACCACAAGGTCTGGTAGATCTGCATCATCGCGCGCCACCCAAGCCTTCGGAAGTCGGTTTTCCGTACATCAACCCACCCGTTGTCGATGCAGAGGTGCCAGAGGCAGTCAGCCGCGATTCGCATCCGGTGTCGGCGGTAGCGCGGATCCTTCAAGTCTTTCAGGCTCGATCGGTCAATTTCTTTTGCCATCCTCTTCACCCCCCTTCACAGGGCAGCCAACGCCCGACGAATCGCTCGGGGCCGGAGCCGCTTAACCGGGCCGACCAGGATGACGCTGGTTCGATCCCGCCGCAGGTACCTGCGGGCTGCCCGCTGGATCCGCTCGGCCGTGACCGATCGTTCCACCGCGTCGACGAACGACTGGTGAACGAGCGGACGGCCGACGACGAGGGCCTGCTCTGCCAGGAACTGCGCGTGCCGCTCCGGATCTTGATTCCTACGAGCGGAGAGCGAGACCATCCACTTCTTGGCAACTGCCAGCTCCTGCTCGGTCAACGGCTGGGAGCGGAGACGGTCGTACTCCTCGACGATACGCCGCAGTACTTCCTCTACCTTATCCGGTTCGGCCTGCGTCGTGGCCACCAACTTGCCGCAGTCGCGGTTGTTCCAGATGTTGCTGTCGGCGGAGTAGACTAGCCGATCAGTCGATCGATCCTTGCCGATTAGCCGGATCAGCAGCCGGTTGCCCCACCGTTTCTGCTCGCCCAGGTGGTTGTTCAGGGCTGACAGCACGAGGCGGTGCGAATGCCCCAAGCCGAACGGCAGGAACGTTGCGACCGCGATGTGGATCAGCTGCGTTGGCCATTGTATTGTCCGGATCCTGAGTTTCGACTGCCTCGACACGAACCGTGGGGTATCGAGTGGCCCGCGCGACGGCAAGCGGCCGAATCTCCGGCTGACCCAGCGGTGGACCGGGGTCGGATCAACGTTGCCGTATACGGCCACTGCTATCGGGCTGTGGATGATCCGCTGGTGCCAGTGACGTATGTCGGCAACGGATATTGCGAACATCTCCTGCCTCGATCCGAACAGCCGCTGGCCGAGGATGTGACCCGAGAACAACGTCTCGTCGACCAAGTCAGCGAGCATGCCGTCGATGGTGTCGTCGTCGAGTTTTTCCTCGACAACCAGCCCGGGGATCTCCCGCTTCAGCATCCGCTCCGAGAAACGGCTGCGGACAATGACGCGGTACGCGAAGTCGATGGTCTCCGGCAGGTCACTGACGGTCGTTCCGAAGACAAAGCTCATGGCTTCGCGGTAGATCTCGGCGTTGAATCCGGTCGTCCGCTTGTCGACCTCGGCGGCGAACTGGGTATAGCTCGGGTACGGCTCGCGGTCGGCGATCAAGTGCTCGGTTACGTGGCCGAGTAGCGGCTTCGGTTCGAACCGGCTGCCGGGCAGCGATACGGCGATGCCGACGCCGTGGGCGTGCACGTCCGGAACCGCAACCAGCTGTGATCCGTTCGGCAACACGAACTGCACAAATTGATGATTCGGCAGTTGATCCTGACGGGACATTACTGGCTGGCCGCGCATGGCGTCTCACCCCCTTAGAGGAAAACAACGGTTTGTAACGAGATGCAAACAGGTCGTATCCTACTCCTATTTGTAGGAGAGGCGCAAGGCGCGACAAAATGCAAAGGCGGCCGTCGAATTCTGAGGGGATCAGGATTACGAACAGCCGCCGTAGGGTCTATATCGATGTCGGCTCTGCCGCATTCGGTCCATCCGGCTAGACCATGCCCAGTCTGATTTGCTGCGCCCTGCGCCTCGGCGTCTCGTTCCTCAGCACCGGGTACCCGGCTGCCTGCCAGCCACGTTTGGCCAGTACTTGGCGAAACAGCTGCGGCAGTACGCGGCCGATTCGCAAACCCTCGTACATCGCATAGAAGTCTGCTTCGAGGATCCGGCCTCGCCCCCGATGCCAGCCCCGCCGACCTCTGATCAGCCGGGTGTGCCGAAAGGTGAGGAAATCAGAATCGTTTATGCTGACCCCAGCCGTCCGGCACATGGCCACGATCTTGCTGACCAAGCTGGCCGGGTCGTAGTACGGCCGACGACGGTATTCCTCCATATCCGACCGTCGGAAAATCTCGATCGGAGGCAACATCCGACGATCCAAGCTTCGCGGGTCGAAGCACCGCGACTCCATCACCGCAGTCCGAGTCATTGGACTGTCCCTCCCTAGAGGTGAGAAGCCAACCGCGACAACGACAGACGTTAACGTAACGAACAGCCAAAAACTATACAGCCGTTAGGACTGCCTGTCAAACGAAAATACCCTCCGGTTTCAACCCTACAGCCCCGGGTTGCTTACAGCGTGATCGAAATCTTGTTCTTCCGAACGTGCTCGAGGCCGTTCGGATTCCGAACGCGCAGATCGTAGCCGCCCGGTTGCAGCTTGGACAGCGGAACCGTGGCGATCAGCGCGCCGCGCTTGGTCAGCTGGACTTTCCGGGCTGTCTGCTTACCCACCCAAACCTTAGCACCCGGTCGGAAGTTGCGGCCGAGAATGTAAATGGAAATCTCGCCGCTCGTCTTCGGGAAAGACGACTGCAACACGCCGGACATGCGCGGTGCCGGCGACAAGTCTTTGATGACCGTGAACACGTCATTCCGTTGGCTGGTCAATCCGTCCAGCGCGGTGACGCGAACCGAAACGTAGTTCGTGCCGCTGCGCAATTTGGCAAAGTCAATCTGCCAGTTGTCGACGTATGCGTTGCGCGAGCCGTTGGAAATCGTGGTCCAGTCTTTGACCGCTGCTCCGCTCAGCTTCGGCTTGGAAAAGACAGCGTACTGAATGTTCTTCAAGTTTGGTCCGGTCGCGGCTTGGACAAAATCAACATTGTACTTTGTGCCCCCCCGACGTCGGTGATTTTTATCGCCGGTCTGCCGGTCGATGATGCGCGGCGGTTTCGTGTTCGCCAAGATTCCCGGAGAACTAACCACCGAGCTAACATTTCCAGCCGCATCGATCGCACGCACGGAAACGTAATAGGTCGCGCCGTCGCGTAGGGTCAATCCAGTGGCGCGGATGCTGTTTTGCGAGCCGGCTGCCGTGTAGTCGCGAACGTCAGTACTGCCCGGCGCCGTACCAATGGCGTACTGGTACTCACGCAAGCCGGCGGTTAAATCCGTAGCAACTTCCCAGGATGTTTCCAGGGTAGTCAAGTCGTGCGTGTAGCGGCCGCCGTTTGAAGTGGTGATCGCGGCTGAGGCCGGCACGCTCGGCGCCGTACCGTCGTACTGGAACGGACCGTAGCTGACAATCGCGCCGGCTACATCGTCGCCGTTGTAGGGCTGCACGTGCAAGTACCACGAGCCGTCCGTCGGGGCAGCCAGTTTCAGGAGGCCATTGTTCCAAATGGACTCTGAACCTGAGAATGCGTGGCTGGCATTGGTGTTCCAAGCGTAGCGGTAATACTGCACGCCGCCGCTGCCAAAGCCGGCGGTATTGGCGAAATTGAAACCGCTGGTCGTGTACCACGTGCCGGTCGCTCGGTCAGCGGTCACCTGCCCGGCTGCGGCCCGCGTGAACTTTGAAGCATTGCCTGAAACCGGCGTTTCCTCGCCGTCGCCGTTTCGAGCTTTGGCGTTGAACGTGTACTGCGTGTTCGGACTGAGGCCGGCCATTGACCACGAACCAGATTGGTTCCAGCCCGAACTGGTATTGGTAGTTGTCTCTGTGATATTGACGCCGGAAAAACCAGCCTTGAGATTTGATAGCTGCCCTTGAGCTGCAACTTCGATCTTGGTCGTGTCAAAACTAATCACGGACACGCCGCTCGGCGTTTCGATCGAGGTGAAAGTTGAAACTGTCTGGCCGTCAGTCGCGCCATCCGGGTCGATCGTATTCGGGTGACGAGTGTACTGGGTATTCGGCTGCAGTCCCGTTTCTGTGCACGTGACGGCTGAGCCGAGTCCTGGTTTTGGGCCGGCCGAACAAACTACTGTGTGGTTTCCATCATGCAGCACGTTGTCGGTATCAAATAGCGCCTGTTCGTTCCAGGACCAGGCCAGGCTGTTCGCCGTCTTGCTATTCAGCGCAAAATTGGTTGGTGCATCCGGCGTTAGGGTGTACGTCACGGTCAACCGCGGACGCTTGGCTGCAACCGCCGTTTCGGAAGAAGAAATCATGGCCATTTCTTCACTGTTGGTTGTGATGCCGAGCGGTAGGCGGTCGCTGCCGTTAATCCGCTGCTGCACGTCGCTGACTGCCGCTGCCCCCAAATCAATCGTCTTGATACCGGTCGCATCGAACGACGCCGTCGTGTAGGTTGTGCCAGAACCCAAAGCATCAAACCGCTGCGATGTGCTACAGCTCAGCAGTTCCGGGTTGTCGCTGTTGATTCGGCGAATCGTCTGCGCGCCGCTGACCGCCCACTCGATGTTGAGGTCCAAACTGACGCCGGTAACGCGGGCGGTGTTCGGCACTGTGCTCAAGTCGAACGTCAGGCCGGCCCGGGCAGCTTCAGCCACATCCGGACACATCTGCGGAGTTTCGCTCAACGTAAACAGTCTTGTCAGGAAGTCCTGATCGCAATCGTAGTTGATATCATCCGGGCACCCGTTTTGCACTTGATCGGCCCAGGCCGTGCTGTCCCAAGCCGGAACCAGTGAAACGCTGCCCTGAATAGCTTCAGCCTGTCCGAATCCGAACGACAAACCAGCCGCAAAAACTGCAGCGGCCAGGCTTAGGCCAAGGCCGAATCCAACAGGCTGCTTGGCTACGGATCGACCAACGATTTTGCCCATAATTTAGGGAAAATTAAGCGTTTAACAATGACCGGCCATCTTGGCATAGGCCCTTCCGGCTGTCAATACCTAAGCCTAGGGCCCTTGACCAAAGCCATATCCTGGCGTACGGTTTAAACGCAACGACGCCGGACTCATGTCACCGGCTGACCTGCCCGCCAAAGCCCCACGACAATGGCGGCCAGGCCCGTCACGCACCAGCGTCGGCGGGGCAAGGGAAGACGCCGTCCTGAGCGGAGCGAAGGAACTCCCCAGAAACGGAAGTAGACCCCAAAACAACCAACGAGTGTCCCGCTGTACAGCGGGAAATCCAGGTGGTACCGCCCTGATTGGAGTCGAAGGGTCCTGAACGCTAGTAATGCGTTCGCTTTGCATTAACCAACCCCATACACCACCTTTCCACCATACGCCGTACCCCATGCCTTCCCTCCCCAAAACCTACGACCCGCAATCGGTCGAACAACCGACCTACCAACGCTGGCTTAAATCCGGCTACTTCAATCCGGATAAACTGCCTAACTCAAAAAAACGTAAACCGTTCTCCATCGCCATGCCGCCGCCGAATGTCACCGGCGAGCTGCACCTCGGCCACGCCCTCGACCTAACCACGCAGGACATTCTGATCCGCTGGAAACGCATGTCCGGCTTGGCCGCGCTTTGGGTACCCGGCACTGACCACGCCGGCATTGCCACGCAAATCCTGGTTGAACGGACGTTGCGCGAGCAGGGGATTTCACGTTACGAGATAGGCCGTGAAACGTTTTTGAAGCACGTTTGGCAGTGGAAAGAAAAATACGGCACGAAGATCGTCCAGCAGATTGAGCAACTCGGCGCGTCGTGCGACTGGTCGCGCGAACGGTTCACCATGGACCCGCAGCTGTCAGCCGCGGTCCAGGCCGCTTTCATGAAACTCTACGACGACGGGCTTATTTACCGCGGCGAGCGGGTGATCCACTGGTGCAATGACGATCAAACCGGCATCTCTGACCTGGAAGTCGAGTACCGCGATGAGCCGGGTACGCTGTGGTACATCCGCTACCCGGTGTTTGGCAGCCGTGAGCACATTACCGTGGCCACCACCCGGCCAGAAACGATGCTCGGAGACACCGGAGTAGCTGTCCATCCCAAAGACGAACGGTACCAGAAGCTCATCGGCCAGCGGGTCAAGCTCCCGATTTCCGGCCGGGTTGTCCCGATCGTGGCTGATGCGGCCGTCGACCGAGAATTCGGCACTGGCGCAGTCAAAGTCACGCCCGGCCATGACCTGCTCGACTTTGAAATCGGCGAGCGGCATCAGCTGTCCAAACTGTCGGTCATCGACCATACCGGCCGCATGACCGCCGCGGCTGGCCGCGACTTTGCCGGCACGGCCACGCTTGAAGCCCGCGAACTGGTCATTCAACTGCTGCGCGATGGCAACAGTATCGAAAAAACCGAGAACATCAACCACAACGTCGCTTACTGCTCGCGCTCAGGCACGCGGATTGAGCCCTTACTGTCAAAACAGTGGTTCGTCAAGACCAAACCGCTGGCCAAGCTTGCCCTGGCCGCGCTGCGTTCGAAAAAAACCGTCGTGGTTCCCGAGCGGTTCACCAAAGTCCTGGTTCGCTGGCTGGAAAACATCCGCGATTGGAATATTTCACGACAACTGTGGTGGGGCCATCGTTTGCCCATCTGGTACTGTATTGCTTGTGATACGCCCGTGGCTTCGATCAAAGAACCGAAAACTAAGTGCCGGCGCTGCGGCGACCGCGCCTACAAGCAGGACGAGGACACGCTCGACACGTGGTTCTCATCCGGCCTGTGGACTTTCTCGACGCTCGGCTGGCCCGCCTCCGTAAAAACTTCGGCGGGCAGGCCAAAAAAAACATCTGATTTGAAACGCTTCCACCCCACCTCGGTCCTAGGTACGGGCTGGGACATCCTGTTCTTCTGGGTCGCCCGAATGCTGATGCTCTCGACCTACCTGGTCAAGAAAGTTCCGTTTCAAACCGTCTACCTGCACGGCCTGGTGCTCAACGAGCAGGGCAAGAAAATTTCGAAGTCAAAGGGCACGGGCGTCGACCCCATGCCGATGTCGGCCAAGTACGGGACTGACGCGCTGCGCCTGTCGCTGGTTGTCGGCACCGCACCCGGCCTCGATTTCCGCATGTCCGAAGCCAAGATCGCTGGCCAGCGAAACTTTTGCAACAAACTCTGGAACATTAGCCGCTATCTGCTTTCCCAGAGTTCCCCTCCTAGGATAGGAGGGGACACGGCGAAGCCGAGGGGAGGTACTACCTTGGCAGATGGCTGGATCCTGGCCCGTCTGAACGAGGTCACCAGCCAAGTCACCCAGCATCTCGAAAAGTACCAGTTCGGCTTGGCGGTTGAAACGCTGCAGCAATTCATTTGGAAAGATTACGCCGATTGGTACGTGGAAATCCACAAAGTCGAGCAGAACACGGCTGTCCTCCGACATGTCCTGCGCCAGTCGCTGATGCTGCTCCATCCATTCGCCCCATTCATCACGGAAACGATCTGGGCTGCGCTGGGTGAAAAAAACTTACTAATGATTGAGCCGTGGCCAAAGGCAGTCAGACTTAAAGGCCTGCGGCAAAACGCTTTTGGTGAATTTGCTGATTTCCAGCGCCTCGTCATTGGTCTACGCAATATTAAAATCCATGGCGCTGGCAACCAGACGCTCGAAGTCCAGCCGATGGCCAAACTCGATCAAGCGCTACTAACGAAACTGACTGGGGTACAGTTCACCGCTCGGACGTCAACTGACAATGTACGCATCACGCTGGCCGATGAGCAGCTGATGGTTCATAAAGCAGTCGCCGACGCGTACGCAGCCTGGCACCAAAAAGAACGTCGGCAGCTCGAGCTACACATTCAACAGAAGCGAACGTTAGCCAGCAACGACAAGGCGCCGGCTCACGTCCGCGAACAGGCAACGACTGACCTGCACGCAGCCGAAGAGCGGCTGGCTGAACTCTAATGGACGGCAAAACAATCTTTGGAGCGCTGGCGGTCATCGGCGGACTGGTCGGCTACATTCCCTACATTCAAAGTATTGCCAGAGGCCAAACAAGGCCTCACGCTTTTTCTTGGTTCGTGTGGACTTTGATTCTGGCCACGGCGTTCGGGGTGCAGGTGAGCGAAGGCGCCGGACCCGGGGCCTGGCTGACCGGGATCGGGTCAATCGCGTGCGCCGCGATTTTCATGATCGCCTTGGTTCGGGGTAGCCGCGCCTACGCGCTGACCGATTGGGTAGCTTTGGCAATGGCCCTCAGCGCGTTCATGTTGTGGCGAACCGCCAACGATCCAACCTTGGCCGCCGTCTTTGTGACTGCGGCCGATGCGACATCCTACGTTCCCACCTTGCGAAAAACCTACTTCCACCCGCAGCAGGAAAACATCCGCGCCTACATCATCTGGGGCCTGGCTGCGGCCGTGAGCATTGCCGCGCTGCGGTCGTACTCGATTGCCACCTGGCTCTATCCTTCATCGGCCGTGGTTATGAACCCGATTCTGATCACCCTCGCCATGCGTCGCCGGACTACAGCAGTTCAAACAGCTCGCTAAGCTCCTTGGCGGCCTTGGCTGCTTTTCCTTCAGCCACATCTTTGGCTACCGACGTATTCAGATACTGCTCGATCGTGGCCGCGTCGAACTTTTTGAGGGCGCTCTGCACGGCCCGCGACTGCCGGATGATTTCCACACCTGACCGGCCGTCAGCCACCATCTTCCGAATGGCCGTCAGGTGGCCGTCAATGATCGCCAGCCGATGCTCAATACTCTTGCGTTTGTCCATATTCCTGGTCCCTCTGACTTCTAACTTCCAACCTCCAACTTCCGACCTGGGGGATTGTGGGGGATACTGCTGATAGTCTGAATCCCCCTATGGGGGATTATACTAAAACACTGTGCTCTCAACAACCCCCGGGCGCCAACCGCGCTATTCAGCAACAGAAAATACTTCTTCCACGGAAGTAATCCCATCCAGCGCTTTCAGCAGCCCGTCCTGGGCCATGGTAATCATGCCTTGGTCACGAGCTAATTCTTTTAAGTCGGCTTCGGCTGCCTGACCGGACAAAATCAACTTTTCCAGCTGGCCGTTCATCTCAATCACCTCGAAAATGCCAGTCCGGCCGCGGTAGCCGATGCCGTGGCAGACTTCGCAACCAGCGCCTTTCTTTAACGCCACCGGTTTGGCCGGGTCGACTCGGTCGGGGCTGTTGGCTGGAATGTCGGCCAGCGTGGCCCTGACTCGCTTGAGCATTTCCGGATCGAGCCGGTCGTCGGTGACACAGCGGTCGCATATCTTCCGCACCAGCCGCTGGCCCATCATTAAGTTCAGGGCTGGAGCCAGCAAGTACGGCTTGGTGCCCATCGACAGCAGCCGGGGAATCACGCCGATGGCGTCGTTGGTGTGCAAGGTCGACAGCACTAAGTGACCGGTCAGCGCCGCCTGGATGCTTGTCTCTGCCGTTTCCAGGTCGCGGATTTCGCCGACCATGACGATGTCCGGATCCTGCCGCAGCATGGCCCGCAGCCCTTTCGCGAACGTGTACCCCTTCGACCAGTCGACCTGGCTCTGATTGATGCCGGGCAGGCTGTACTCAATCGGGTCTTCAAGCGTGATGATTTTGATGTCCGGCTTATTGAGCTTGACGGCGATCGAGTAGAGGGTGGTGGTCTTTCCGGAACCGGTCGGTCCGGACGTCAGAATCATGCCGTTCGGACGGTTGATGTGCTGGCTGAGCAGATGGAACGCCCGGCCGCGCAGTCCCAGCTGTTCGAAGGTGATGCTGAGGCTCGTTCCCATCAGCAGCCGCATGACCACGCTCTCGCCGAACGCCGTAGGCAAGGTCGAAACCCGAACGTCGACGTGCTGGTTGTCGAGGAACAGCGTGATGTGGCCGTCCTGCGGCACTTTATCGAGGTTGATTTTCAAACCGGCGACCAGCTTGATGCGGTTGACGATTCGCGACCAAGCGTCTTTCGGCAGCGCCGCCACGGTCTGCAGCACGCCGTCGATTCGGTAGCGGACTTTGACGTCCTGCTCTTCGGCCTCGATGTGCACGTCCGAGGCGTCCGCTTCGATTGCGCCGGCCAGGATCAGGGTAAACACCTCGGTTACCGGCACGCTCCGGACCTTCTCCTCGAGCGCTCGGAAGTCTTTCAGCTCCTGGCGGTACCGCTGAACCACGTCTTGCCGAATTTCAATGCCCGTGGCGGCATGGCGCGGCTGCGGAATTCGGTCGTAGAGCTTGAGAGCTGACCGGAAGCTGTGCTCGGAAATGACGTACAAGCCGACGTGGGCGTTCTGCTCGGCGGCGATGGTCTCGGCCAGCTGCAGCACGCCGTCGCGTTCCGGATCAACCGCCGCCACTCGGATTTCGTGGCCGCTGCGCAAAAAGCAGACGGCCTGGAGCTTGACCGCCGTTTCTTTCGGCACCGTGGCCAGCGTTTCCGGCCCGATCGGGAAACCGGTCAGGTTGATGTACGGCAAGCCGAGTCGCGCGCCCCGCTCCTGGGTCAGGTGCTCTCGCTCCTTGAGCTTGATCTCGGCCATCTTCTCACGGAACTTCTCTTCGGTTTCCGGCGAGGCGATACGGAGGTTTGGTGTTTGGTCATCCATGGCCAACCAAGTATACCAAGATCGCCCGTCGGACTAAAGCGGGTGACGCTAGAACGCCTTACTGACGAAAGAGTTTTTCCGCGATGGTAACCAGCCCGGCTTCAGCCGCAGTCAAGTCAGCATACGGAGCAGACCAAACCACCAAGTTCGGCGCGCCGTGCGGCTTGGCGCCCGGAAACAACCTTACCAGGTCGATCGGCGTGGTCGCGCCGGCTAAAACCGTGATCCCGCCAGCCCGGCCGTAGATGACGGCAACCAACTCGGCCGTCGGCACGTTGACGATCAGCTCGTCGATAACTCGCGGCAGGTCTTCTTCGCGGGCATCAGCTTTTGCAAAGTCCTGCTCTGACAGCAGCGAGTACACCAGCCGACCATTGAACTTTTCCTGCAGTCGTGCCAGTGCCCGGCCCCACAGCTTGAGCGTGCCCAGGGATTTCGACTGGAACAGGTTGTCGATGATTTCTTCGCGTCGGGCGCCGGACGCGATCAGGTGGCTGGCCACGGCCAGTGAGCGCGGCGTGACGTTGGGAGTTTGAAAACTTTTTGTTTTGGAAATGATGCCGGTCAAGAGGGTGGTCGCGACTTGCTCGTCGAGTACGTTGAAGCCGAGCGCTTTGACCAACTCAAACACGATCTCCGAAGTCGAGGTGGCGGTCAAGTCGACCAGATTCACCGCGCCGTAGTTGGTGTTCTTGGCGCGGTGGTCGATGTTGAGGATGGGGACGCGGTAGAAAAACTCGGCGTTGTTGGTGGCCAGTTCGCCGAGCAGTTCGAGGTCGGCCGCGTCGACCGTCACCAGCAGGTCGTAGGCGTAGCTACCGGCGCTGGTGCTGACGTCCTTGGCGTCGTAGAACCCGTTTTTGGGCGTGACGAAAACGTTCAGCTTGCTACCCTCGATCGCGTAGCTCAGCTCATCGACCGCCACCTTAGACACGTCGAGAGAAATGATGAACTGCCGGATGTTCTTCAGCTCCTTTTCAATCGCTTCGCTCTTGGGCAGGAAGCCGTGGTTGGCCGGCAACTCGAACTGGCTGCACACGATCCGGGCCCGCTTGGCCAACTTTTCCAATGTTAAAAACAAGCCCAGGCCGGATGCGATCGCATCGGAGGACGGCTGGACGGGCAGACAGATGAGGACGTTTTTACTCCGGTTTAGGAGCTCGACCGCTTGGTGGAGGGGGGTTAATTCCATGGTGTCACTACGCCCTCCGGGCAGTCTGATTAAAGAATTGGTTAGCTTACTGGACTGGCTCAACCCTGTCAACTCCATACTACAACTTTCTGATGGGTTCAGCAGTACCCTCGGCTTTTCTCGAGAAAATGCTCAATATTCACTGGCCAGAACGCCGCCGAGCGACGTGTCCGCTAGTCCCGGCTGACCGTCCTTGCTAGCATGTAAACCACATGCGCCGTTCCGTCGTCACCATCAGCCGTTCGCCGACCGAGACGCGCCAGTTTGGAGCTATGTTGGGCCGGGCGGCCCGCGCCGGCGACGTGATTCTGATCTCCGGACAGCTCGGCAGCGGCAAAACCACGTTGGCCCAAGCCCTGGCTCGCGCGCTCGGCGTCCGTCGCCCGGTCCGCAGCCCGAGCTACCTGGTTGCCAGCGCCTACCCGGTCAGCCGGCGTTCGATTCGTACGTTCTACCACCTCGACCTGTTCCGTTTACGCCGGCTGTCGGCGGTTGACGCGGCGGTGATTTCTGAAACGATCAGCGACCGGCAGGCCGTCGTTCTGGCCGAGTGGGCCGACCGCTTGCCCGGACGCCTGGTGCCGACGTGGCGGAGAACGTCGGTGCGGCTGACCGTTCAGTCAGAACGTCGCCGCGCAATCCGGGTTTCTGGGCGGCTCATCCGCTCCGTGCTGGCACGGCCGGGGCGACGTTCTTCGGTAAGCTCGGTCGGCCGGGCTCGGCTTCGCCGCCGAGCGGCTTGACCGAATCCTGAACCACCAGCTTTTCAGGCGACACTGAAACGACCTGCGAGCGGTGGATGCGGAGAACCGATCGGGTCAGCGGCTGAACCAGGCGGCTCGGACTAACCAGGTAGGTCGTGACGAGGTGGGCTTCGGCGTCGAGTTCAACGTCGACGACCCGCCCAAGCCGATGGCCGCTCTCGGTCACGACTAGCGCATGGTGCAGCTGCTTGAGGGAAATGAGGCTCATGGCTGGACAGGCTCAGCCGGTGGCTTCGGCCGGCGCGTCAGCAACCGGCGCTGGATAATCTGGAAGATGTTCCAGGTAATGTAGTACAGCGACAGTCCGGCCGGTAGGATGTACGAAATGAATGCGAAGGTGAAGGGCGTGATGTGGTTCATCTGGCGCATAATCGTGGTCATCGAGCGCTCGTCTTTCGCGCCCGGAACATTCGGCGGCGTTGACCGCGGAGCCAGCAGGCGCGTTAGAAAGTACTGAGAGATGCCGACCAGGAGCGCCAGCACGATGTTCTTCGTGGCCGACAGGTCCAAAAAACCGAACGAGACCGTGGTAATCGGCGTGGCTGCGTATGTGTCACGCAGCGAACCGTAGAGGTCGGCCAGCCGCTCTGGAGCCAGGATGCGCGAGGCCGGATCGATCTTCAGTCCGGAAATGAACACCTGGTAGAGGGCGATAAAAAACGGGAACTGGACGATGATCGGCAGGCACGAGGACAGGGGGTTGAACTTGTGCTGGCGGTAGAGCGCCATGGTCTGCCGCGCCAGTTCCTCGCGGTTTCCCTTGTGTTTTTCCTGCAGCGCCTTGAGCTTCGGCTGTAGCTCCTGCAGCATCTGCGACGACCGGATCTGGATCAGCGACGGCCAGTACAGAATTGCCAGGGTCATGATAGTCACGGCGACGATTGCCAGCCCCAGGTCGTGGACCGGCAAATAGTGGTAAGCCCCGATCAGGGCGTTGAACATCGGCCGGTAGAACAGATCGTGAAACAGCTCCATAAGTGTCAGCGGACCGGATCTACCCCGCCGAGGTTCCACGGGTTGCAGCGCAGCAGCCGACCGGCCGCTAGCCGCAAACCCCGCCACCATCCGTAGCGGCGGAGCGCGATGATTGCATACATCGAGCAGCTTGGGTAAAAACGGCAGCCGGCCTGCGGGTGAATCGCCCGCCCCCAGCCGTGATCGGGCGAGAACGTCCGCTGGTAGGCGCGGATGACGGCGATCAGCGCTCGGGTTAGCAGGCTCATGGGCAGTGGTTAGGTCTTTAGCAGACGAGACAGGAGGCTGTTCAACTCCGCGTCCAGGGCGGCGAACGGCTGGCCCCGCGACGGCGGTTTGGCGATGACCACCAGGTCGACTCCGGGAAAGGCCCTCAGCTTGGATCGGATGGCGGCGCGCAGCCGGCGGCGAAGGCGGTTACGGACAGTCGCCAGCTTCGATACCTTGGTGCTGACTACAATCCCGGCTCGGGCGGGGTGGCCGGGGCGTGTCCGCAGCCCGCGGACCACAAGTAACCGACCGCCGACGCTCCGCCCAGACTGGTAGACGCGGGAAAAAGATGTTGCGCGGCGGAGCCGGTTGGCTCGCGGCAGCATACCCTTACGGCGTCGGCCGGGGCGTCAGTCGCCGGCGCCCCTTGTGCCGACGGCGAGCGAGTACCTTCCGACCGCCGGGTCGCCGGGAGCGACGGAGAAATCCATGTACTCGGCTGCGACGCCGCTTCTTTGGTTGGTAGGTTCGCTTGGGCATACGTATTGTCCTGGCAGTATACCAGTGAAAATTTCACTTCGTCAACGCAGTTTGTTTCTCTTTGCCTGTTTCCACATTCAGTGCACAGCTTCTCCACAAACTATCCATAGAACTACATGTTTTTACGTTGGGTGCATCGTGCTATAGTCTTTGCAGTAAGCTAGATCTTAAACGTCCGGTTACCCCATGACCAACGAACAGCTCTGGCAGGTTGTCCTTGGTGAACTTGAGTTGCTGATCAGCAAGGCCAACTTCACCACCTGGTTCAAGCACACCTTCATCTTGTCGACCGAACAAGGAACGGTGGTGGTGGGCGTGCCGAACGCCTTTACCCAGAGCTGGCTGCAGAGTAAGTACCACGACCACATCGTCAAGGCGATTGAGCAGGCGCTCGGCGCAAAGCCGGTCACCATCCGCTACCAGGTCGCCGCGCTCAAACGGCAACCGATGGCGACGGCGGCTCCGGCCGCTGCGCCAGCGCCGAAACCTGCATCCAACGGAAACGGTCGGGCCGAAGATTTCAACCTTAACCCGCGCTACCAGTTCGTGAGTTTCGTGGTCGGCAAGGGAAACGCCTTAGCCCACGCCGCCGCCATGGCAGTCAGCGAAAAGCCGGGCGAGGCCTACAATCCCCTGTTCATCTACGGCGGGGCGGGTTTGGGTAAAACCCACCTGACGCAGGCGATCGGTCACGAAGTCTTGCGTCGCTTTCCGGGCAAGCAGGTTTTATACGTCAGCTGCGAACGATTCACCAACGACTTCATCCAAGCCGTATCGCGCGGCCAGGTTGAGACTTTCAAAAACCGCTACCGCACTGTCGACGTCTTACTGATCGACGACATTCAGTTCCTGGCCGGCAAAGAGGGCACGCAAGAGGAATTCTTCCATACCTTCAACGCCCTCCACCAGCTCAACCGCCAGATTGTAGTTACCTCGGATCGGCCCCCCAAGTCGATCCCGGCGCTCGAGGCCCGCCTAACCTCACGCTTCGAGTGGGGAATGATCGCCGACATTGCGCTGCCTGACTACGAAACGCGCACCGCCATCCTGGAAGCGAAGTGCAAAGAGAAAAACTACCAGCTGGCAGGTGAGGTTGTCCACTACCTGGCGACCACGATCCAATCCAACGTCCGGGAGCTCGAGGGCGCCCTCAACCGGAT
>JACQKI010000043.1 GCA_016204645.1 Candidatus Kerfeldbacteria bacterium | reverse complement strand
CGGCGCGTCATCGAGCTTCAGTTGAACGCTGCTCACGCCGACATCATCGCTGGCTGAAACCGCGATGGTGATGGTGCCGTTGAGCGTGGCGCCAGTCGTTGGTTGATCAATCGCTACCGACGGCGCGGTGGTATCCTCTGCGGCCCGAGCAGCAGCCGCGGTCACGGCCAGGGCTGCCAGGTTCAACTGAAACCCGATGGCCACGGCCAAGACTGAGGCGAGGATGCGCCGTAAACGGATGGCGTAACTGGGGGTGAAGGGCCGATTCATCAGAGTTCTAACAGTCGTCGATTATGATGGTTCCTCCGGTCAACCCCGACCGCGCAAGCGCGTCGGGACTGGCCGAAGGGCAGAAGCGAGGCTTCTACCCTCGGTGAACACCCTTACGGCATGTTGATGCGGGTCAAATTTGTATTGGCCACTACACCAACCGTGGTCCATGCGCTGGCGGCACCAGTGAAGATCTTGCCACCCTTGGCGCGGGACGAACCGCCGTTGCTGGCCGAAGCGGCATTGGCGTCGTTGTGTCCGGTGTCGGCCTTCGTGTCAACGTCCGTCTTGATCTTGGCCCAGTTTTCGTTCTCGACCTTGATCTTGGTATAGACGTCGCCATCGCGTCCTTCACAACCACAACCGAGGTTAATCTCGGTGTCGTTGGTGTTGGCCGCAATTCCGACTTCAGACGTCGCATCCGCGTCACCAGTGAGGATCGTGCCACCTTTGGCGCGGGACGAACCGCCGTTGCTGGCCGAAGCCGCATTGGCGTCGTTGTGTCCGGTGCTAGCCTTCGTGTCAACTTCGGTCTTGATGTAGGCGTGGTTTTCGTTCTCAACCTTGACCTTAGTCGTGGTGTCACCACCGACCCAACCATCTTCGGCGAAAGCCAAGGTGGCCATGCCAAAGACCGCAACGCCCATGACGGCGAATACTGCAATCAATTTTTGCATTCTTATCTCACCCCCTTCCATGACACTAGCCTAAGGCTAGCGTTAAGGTTCATCCTACGCCCTCCCCGGACGGTTCACCTCGCCGAAGCGACGGTCAGCCGACTGGGCAGCGCGCCTCCTTAAAATTATCTTAACTCAGGACATGCAAAAGCCCCGATCTTTCGATCAGGCGGTTACTCGTTAACGCACGATGCTTGTGCACAAATTGTGGACGTCAAAAAGACGCCCTCTACTTCCCCCCATTTCTGACTGGTCTGCCGCAGTCCCCCTCCCAGCTGCCGGAGGATGTTCAGCAACAAGTGAAAAAGCGTTCGTTGATGGGCGTTCTAACGGCTATATAGTACAGCGTCATCAGTAAAACGTCAAAGGTTGTCAAGCCACAAACTTGTGGATAACCGACGGTTCTGTTGTTGCCTTACGGGCCTGAGGGGGTGGCAGGCAGAACGCGTGGTATACTGCGCCTGCACCACATGGCTTTTCAGCAGCTCGAGCATCATCCCGTCGGACAAGCCGCAGCCGAGTTGCTGCGCGACCTGCCGAACGCCCGCGTCTTCGTCGTCGGCGGCGCGGTTCGTGACGTTCTGCTCGGCCGGACAGTTAAAGACGTTGACCTGGTCGTCGCCGGTGTCGCGCTCGACGAACTGGCGCGACGGCTACGGACGATCGGTTCGGTCGACGCTGTCGGCAAACGTTTTGCCGTCTTAAAGGTTACCCGACCCGACGGTCAGCAGTTCGACGTCGCCTTGCCCCGCACCGACGCCAGCTTCGGCACTGGACGCTACCGCGACGTGGCGGTCCGCGCCGACCCGAACCTGCCGATCGAAGAAGATCTTGAGCGCCGCGACTTCACCGTCAATGCCCTGGCCTGGGAAGTCGGTCGTCAACGCCTGCTCGATCCTTTTGGCGGACAAGCCGATTTACATAAACGTCTGATCCGCGCCGTCGGCGATCCAGTCGAGCGATTTCAAGAAGACGCTACCCGGATCCTGCGGGCCGTTCGCTTTGCCGTCCAGCTCGACTTTGCGATTGAACCGAGTACGGCCGCGGCCATGCGACCCAAGCTGAGCTTGCTCCAAGACCAGAAAATTACACCGCCCGAGGTGGTAGCGCATGAATTGGTCGGAGCATTCGCGGCCAATCCGGTTCGAGCCTTCGATCTGTGGGACGAACACGGCCTGTTCCAGGCGCTGATCCCCGAAATCGTGGCGATGAAAGGCTGCGCACAGCCGCCGGAGTTCCACGCCGAGGGCGACGTCTGGACGCACACCCGCTTAGTCCTTGCTGTACTATCCGATCCTAGCTTCGCGCAGACTTTTCCGGGCAGCCGCGTCACCCCGCAACTCGCCGTCACGGTCTTGCTGCATGATATCGGCAAGCCGCCAACTCAAAAAACTCCCGACCGCGACGCCGTTGACCGCATTCGTTTCGACGGTCATGCCGAGGTCGGCGCCAAGTTGGGCGCTGACATCGGCCGACGGCTAAAGCTGACCAGCGCTGGCCTTGACCTCGAGCTGATGGCCTGGTCAATCGAGCACCACCTCGACACGCTTAACTTAGATTCCATGAAATTATCGACTATCGAAAAAACGTACTTGCAACCGCCTGAGCGCGGGCAGCTCCTGCAGCAGCTGTGCTGGGCTGACGGACGGGCTTCGCTCGACCCAGAAGAAAAAACTCGCGGCGCGACGTTCCATGCGCCCAAGCG
>JACQKI010000045.1 GCA_016204645.1 Candidatus Kerfeldbacteria bacterium | reverse complement strand
TGAGCGAGCATAGCGAGTCGAAGGGGCATAGTGCGGGGTGATCCTCAGTGATCCACGCTCACGACTGGTGGTCCGGCCGATTCGGCCCATCCACCAGAACACAGCTTAAAACATCCAATCAGAACACCGTTTCTGTGTTACGGCCTGTCCCGAGCGACGCCCGCTCATCCTTCGAGAGCCTCAGGATGACAGCGGGCGGAGTCGAGGGATCTGGTAGATAAGGCTACTCATGTCATCAAAACGACCAAGAGCCCGGATGCGCCGGCCCGACGGCCCGCGCTATACCCGGCGTCCAACACCAAAATCACGACAAGACGAGCGACCGCTGTCCGGCCAACACGACACGCTGAAAATCATTGCTCTCGGCGGCAACGAAGAGACCGGCGGTCGCAACTGCTACGTCATCCAGTACGGCCGTAACATCCTGGTCATCGACCTCGGGCTCCAGTTTCCCGAGGAAGACATGCCTGGCATCGACTACGTCATCCCGGACACGTCCTACCTGACCGGCAAGGAATCGTGGATTCGCGGCGTGGTCATCACCCACGGCCACTACGACCACATCGGCGGCGTCCCCCACCTCATCCCGCGGCTCGGCAACCCGCTGATCTACGCCTCCAACCTGACCGGCGCCATGCTCCAGAAAAAAATGGAGGACGTCCACCCGGGCAAGAAGCTGCGGATCCACACCGTCAAAACCCGCGACCGCCTGGCCCTCGGCCCGTTCCGGCTGCAATTTTTCGGATTGTCGCACAACATCCCGGGCAGCTTGGGAGTAATGGTCGAGACGCCGGCCGGCATCGTCATCCATACCGGTGACTTCAAGCTGGACGAGCGGGCCCACGTCTCCAACCGGACTGACGTCGAGCTGATCAAGAGTCTGGGCCAGCGGGGGGTGCTGTGCTTGATGTGCGACTCGACCAACTCGCCTGAACCGGGCCACCAGCGTTCCGAAGCCGAGATCGAAAAGAACATCGAGCAGATGTTCACCCAGACCAAAGGCCGGATCCTGTTCGCTACCTTCTCCTCGCTGCTGTCGCGCATCCAGCAGATTCTGACCTTGGCCGAAAAGTACAACCGCAAGGTCTTGATTGAAGGTTTCTCAATGCGCACCAACATCGACATCGGCCGCCAGCTCGGCTACATTCGGGTCAAACCGAACACCATCGTCAGCTGGGAGCAGGCTCGGCGCCTGCCGGCCAGCCGCTACGTGGTGATGTGCACCGGTGCCCAAGGCGAGGACAACGCCGTGCTGATGCGGATCGCCAACCGCGAGCACAAGTACCTGCAAATCGAACGCGGCGACCTAGTCGTCTTCTCGTCCTCGGTCGTGCCGGGCAACGAACGCTCGGTCGAGCGGCTGAAAGACGGCCTCTACCGTGAAGGCGCCGACATCATCGATTACAAAATGTTCGACATCCACGCCGGCGGCCACGCCAACGCCGAGGACATCATCGACTTCATGCGCTGGGTCAAGCCCAAGTACGTCATGCCGATCGAAGGCAGCTACAGCCACCTGATCGCCAACAAGAAGAACGCCGTCCGGGCCGGCATCCCCGAAAAAAACGTGTTAATTGCCGACAACGGGCAGGTAGTCGAGTTTTCCAAAGGCCACGGCTACGTCACCAACCACCGCATTCCCATCAATTACGTGTTTGTCGACGGACTGGGCATCGGCGACGTCAACCACATTGTCCTGCGCGACCGCAAGCAACTGGCCGAAGAAGGCATGGTCATCGTGGTCGCCCAAATCACCCGCAGCGGCAAGGTCCAGCGCGTCGACGTCATTTCCCGCGGCTTCACCTTTGTCCAGCAGCAGGGCCGGCTGCTGAGCGAGTTAGTCCGGGAAGCCAAGCGCGCTCTGCAAGACCGCGAACCGCGGACTGCCCCTGACCCGAAAGACCTGCGCGAAAAAATCCACCATCACCTCGAGAAGTTCTTGTTCCAGCGGACGCACCGGTTGCCGATGGTTCTACCTGTTATTGTTGAGGTTTAGGTATCCCCTCCTGCCTGAGGAGGGGATGTCGCGGAGCGACAGGGGTGGTGGGAGCGCCGGTGATTGTCGAGGTATAATCACCATCCAATACAGCGCGGGCTTAAGCCCGCGCTGTACCCATTTGTGCTAACATGGTGATGTATGGAACCCCGCATCCTGTCCGGCATCCGGCCTTCATCAAGACTGCATATTGGAAATGACCTCGGTGCGATCAAGCAGTGGATCGACTTGCAGCACCGTGCTCGCTGCTTTTTCATGATCGC
>JACQKI010000042.1 GCA_016204645.1 Candidatus Kerfeldbacteria bacterium | reverse complement strand
GGTGGTCAGCACCACTGACGGCAAGGTGATCGAGGGGATTTTCGACGGACAGAACATGGTCGGCCCGGACGGCAAAATGTACTCGGTTCCGGCCAACTATGCCTCCAAGTCGAAGCTGGTTGAGGGCGATCGCTTGAAGCTGACGATTACCGGCGACGGTTCGTTCATCTACAAGCAGATCGGCCCGATCGAACGGCAGCGGTTGATTGGTATTTTGACCAAGGACGACGTCACCAACGAGTACAAGGCGATGGCCGGCGACCGGACGTACCGCGTGCTGCTGGCGTCGATTACCTACTTTAAGGGAGATACCGGCGACGAGGTTGTGATTCTGGTCCCGAAAGGCAAGCCCAGCCACTGGGCGGCCGTCGAAAATATCATTAAATCGGCCGGCGCACCAGTCGTGCCGGTGGCGGCCGAGGCTGACGACCTCGACCAGCCGTAGCCGGGGCGTTGCTCAGGTCGGGCTGGTACGGTACACTGGTGGTCGGTATGACCACTACGATTTACCGTCAGTACCGGCCGCAGCAGTTTCGAGATGTCGTCGGTCAGACGCACGTCCGCACCACCCTAACGGCTGAGTTGGAGAGCCATAAGGTCGCGCACGCCTATCTCTTCGTTGGGCCGCGTGGTGTTGGCAAGACCACGGTCGCGCGGCTGATGGCTAAGGCCGTCAACTGCACGAGCCGCAAAGGGGCGGAGCCGGACAATCGTTGCGATTCGTGTACTGCCATGAACGAGGGGCGGTCGCTCGACTTGCTCGAGATTGACGCGGCCTCGCACACCCAGGTTGACCACGTCCGCGAGCACATCCTTCCGGCTGCTCGGACCGCACCGGCCAGCGGCCAGTACAAGGTTTTCATCATCGATGAAGTGCATATGCTGTCGGCCTCGGCTTTCAATGCGTTGCTGAAGATGCTGGAAGAGCCGCCCGCGCACGTCCTTTTTATCTTGGCTACGACTGAGCCGCACCGCGTGCCTGAGACCATCGTTTCACGCTGCCAGCGGTTCGACTTTCACCGCGTGGCTGTCGACGACATGGTTAAGCGGATGAGCAAGATCGTTACGGCTGAAGGATTGAGCGTTGGGCCGGGCGTGCTCGAGCGAATCGCCCGCTCGGCCGCTGGTTCGCTGCGAGACGCCGAGAGCGTCCTCGGTCAGGTTATCGGCCTGGGCGAGCGAAAGCTGACTGAGGCGCAGGTCGATTTGGTGCTGCCGCGCACAGACGTCGGCGCAGTCCTCGAGCTGGTCGATTGCTGTCTGAGCCGCCGGACGCTGGATGGGCTGCAGCTGGTGCAGCGGTTGGTCGACGACGGCGTGCCGATGGCGGTTTTCATGCGGCAGTCAGTCGAGCTGCTCCGCAGCCTGCTGCTGGCAAAGGTCGGCGTCAGCGACTCGATCCGCCATCTCGAACGCGGGCAGCAGGCAACTGCGCAGCAGCTGCTCAGCCGAGCCACCGTTCAAGAGCTGCAGCGGTTGCTCGAGGTGTTGCTGCGGCGCGAACGCGACGAACGGCAGGCGACGATCGCCCAACTGCCGCTGGAGCTGGCGGTAGTCGAACTGACGGCAGCGGCTGAACCGTCGGAAGCTCGGTCAGCTGCGTCAGACGCTCACCCACGGTCGACCGCTGAACGGACCGCTCCCAAGCGATCTCCGACGGCAGCCGCAGCTCGCCGCCACATTGATATTGTCGAGGATTGGCCGGCCGTCTTGACGGCCGTCGCAAAAACCAATCCCTCAGTTGCCGCCCTCTTGAAAACGGCCACGCCGCGTGGCATAGTAAACGGACGCGTTGAGCTGTCGTTTGCCTACGCCTTTCATCGTGAACGTGTGCTCGAGCCGCGCAACCGGGCGATCATTGAATCAGCGCTGTCGGCCGTGGTGGGTATGGCCGTTAACGTCGACGCTTCGGTCGATTCGACCGCCGCTCGGCAATCGCCCGGAGCTGCACCGGACTCAAGGCCTGGGCTGACCGATCAAGTCTGGGATCAAGCCCTGCGGTCGTTCGGCGGCAGCGCCATGGGCAATCAGGAAGCTCCTTGAGATTTCATGATTCCGGGGTCGTCTAATGGCAGGACGCCAGGTTCTGGCCCTGGTAATCGGGGTTCGAGTCCCTGCCCCGGAGCCATGAGAGCTTTGGGGATAAAGGCGGCAGCGCGCTACCGGAACAGTCAGCACCAGCCGCTCCGCTCGGGCTTCGTAGCTCCGGATTATGGGCTGCATCGGCTGGCAGTTAGAATGTTTGATACATGTACCTCGTTACCCGCCTCATTCCCGTCGGCTTAGCGGCGCTGGCCGTTGTCGGTTTTTGGTACGGACTGGCGCAGGCGCAGCGCTTCGTATCGCTGGCCAGCTTGGTAGCCACCCTCGAACTGGTCGGCATGATCGTGCTGCTCCGTCGCACCTCGCTCGGAGAACGACTGACGCTGCTGGCTCCACCGGCGGTGGTGACGATTGGCGCCGGAGCCGCCTTATTCTTTCTTTCGCCCTGGTACATCCGGTCGGCGGCAGTCGGCGCCGTCGGGCTCGGCATCTGGCTGTACGCGGAAGAGGTCTACCGCTACAGCTATGAGCCGACCCGCTACCATCCGCACGCCATCGAGCACCTCGCTGGTTTGCTGAGTATACTATCGCTGGCCGGTGGGATGGCCGGTATCTTCGCGTTGCGGATATTCCTCGACGTCCGGCTGGTTGTACTCTTGCCGGTAACGTTCGTTTTTGCGCTGCTGGTCAGCGCTTCGGTCTTCGCTGTCCAGCCGCTGTCGCCTAGGTCGCTGTGGTCAATCGTTGGCATCGGTGCAATCGTCCTGACGGAACTGACGTGGGCGGCCCACTACTTGCCAGCCACCTACTGGGTCAACAGCCTGCTGGTGACTGTTCCGTTTTACGTTTTCTTGCACCTGGTTCGGCACGAGCTCAACCATACGCTCAACCGCCGGATCATCCGCCGGTACGCGACCGTTGGATCGCTGGCATTGACCGCAGTCGTGGCTACGGCGCAGTGGCTGCTGTGATGCTATGATGAGCGTATGAAACCGCGCGACGTACCGACCTCCCCGAAAACGCGAAACCTTTCGGCCATCGACCGACTGTTTCGAGCCGAACCGACGATCAGCCAGCCGATCGTGCGTTCGACCGGTACGCTGCTGACCGTGGTCGTGACCGTAGCGTTGTCGATCGGTGGCATGGCTGCTCTGACCTGGGCAGCCGAGCGATTCCCGAACGTGGGTTGGTTGGGGTTGTGGCGGCGATCGGCGGCGCCGGCTGAGCGAGTGGTCATTCGTGAGGCAGCCGATACTCGGCCAACGGTCGACCAGGTTGCATCCAAGGTGACGCCTTCGCTCGGAACCCTGCTCCGCGGGCGAGCCAGCGACATCCGTCCGCCGTCCGACCGATTCGGCCTGGTGACGGTGCTGACGTCCGACGGGGTCGGCGTCACCGTCGACGCCGCGCCTGACGGCGTGCAGCTGTTGGCGCGGATTGCGGGCGGCGTCAGCCGCGACGTTTCGGCGGCCGCGACAGATCCCGCCACCGGCATATCGCTGGTTCGCATGCCGGGATCCTCAAATCCGCTGGCTGTGGCTGATCTCGATCGACTCGACCTGGCAAGGGATTTTTACGTCATTAAGTACGATCCGGCAGCCGGGGTCAGCACCGTGCCGGCGCGAATTGTTTCAAGCCGGGATCGGGCGCTCGCCAGTCAGCAGCTCGATGCTTTGGTCGAGTCGTCCGAGGTAGTTAGCCGGCGCCTGAGAATTGATCTGCCGCTGAGCGATAGCTGGAAAGGCGCGGCGCTGGTTGATCGGGATGGTCAGCTGGTCGGGATTGTAGAATCGGCCGGCTCGTCCGATGGCGCGCTGGTTGTGGCGGCAAGTTGGTTCAAGCAACAGCTGACTCGATTCGGTCGCGGCGACGGCATTATCCGCTCGGTCTTGGGAGTTACCTACGTTGACTTGGCGTACGCGGTGGCGAAGGAGGATTTGCCAACCAAGGGTGCCTACCTGGTCGCTCGGGAGTCGCCGCGGCAACCGGCCGTGGCACTCCGTTCGCCGGCCGCAGCCGCAGGATTGCGGGCCGCAGACGTCATCACCGCGGTCGAGTCTGTCCCGGTCAACGAGCTTCGGGGATTGGCTGAAATTCTGGCCGGGTACGAGGCCGGCGCTGAAGTTACGCTTTCGATCTGGCGCGGAGGACAGGAGTTGACCCTTAAAACCCGGCTCGGTCAGGCGCAATCGTAGTATGTCTGCTCGTCTGATGGGTGCGGTGATCGGGTTGGCAGTCGCGGCCGTTTGGGTATCGACTGCTCGAGCCGGCACGGTGCCGGGCCAGCTGCTGGTACAGCTGAAACCGAACCTGACCCTGACCGAACGTTCCCCTGGGCTGGTACCCGTCGTCCGCTCGGTCCGACTGGTCGGCCGATCAGGGCTGGCACTGGTTGAGGTCGACCCGCGTCAGGCCGACGCGGCGGCAGCCCAACTCAGGCGCGATCGTCGAATCGCTCGGGTTCAGCCGAATTACGTCTACCGAGCCCTGTTTACGCCTAACGATCCCTCATTCGGGTACCAGTGGAATTTTCAGAAAGTCGAAGCAGCGGCGGCTTGGGATTTCGACGCATCCGCACCGCTGTACGGGGGCGATCCGGCTGTTGTAGTAGCAGTCCTCGACAGCGGGGTGGCGTTTGAAGACTACCAGAGCTACGTCCGGGCACCCGATTTTTCCAGCACCGCGTTTGTAGCTGGAACCGACGTCGTCAATGATGATAGTCACCCGAACGATGATCACGGGCACGGAACGCACGTGACCGGAACCGTCGCTCAGTCGACCAATAACGGCGTAG
>JACQKI010000046.1 GCA_016204645.1 Candidatus Kerfeldbacteria bacterium | reverse complement strand
GTGCTGTTCCATCTGACCGAGCACCGGTACCAAGGGCATCTCAATATCGCGAAACAGGCTATCCAATTTTTGCTCTTTTAGCCGTTTTGACAGCCTCGCGTACAGCCGCTCGGTGTAATCGGCATCCTCGCCCGAGTACCACGATAATTTTTGCACCGGCACGCTCTGCATCGGCAGCTGATTCTTTCCGCGCGGGCCGATCAGGGCTTCAATCGGCATCATCTCGTAACCGAACTCCTCAAACACCAGCTGGTCAAGTCCGTGCGCCCGACTGCCGGGGTTTAACAAATATGACGCCACCATGGTGTCAAAGTCGAGACCGCCGAGCTCAACGCCGGCGGTCATCAAGACTCGATAATCATACTTGATGTTATGCCCGTGCTTCTTAACCTGGTTACTTTCCAAGACTGGTCGTAATTCCTCAAGCCAGCCGCCCTGTAACGACACGAAGTAGGCCCGCCCCTGTTCCCAGGAAAAACTGATGCCCAGCAATTTTGCTTCGAGCGGGTCAAGACTGGTCGTTTCAGTGTCGAGCGTGAAAGCGTCTTGCGCTTTGAGCAATTTCAAAAACTTGTCAAGAGCCGCCTCGTCCGCCACCAGCTCGTAGTCGTGGCCGGGTTTGGTTGGCGGTGGTGCCGGCGCGGTCAGGTCGAGCTGTTGAACCACCGGTCGGCTGGCTCCGTCTCCGTCCTCCGGCAGCTTGGACAGCAACGACGTGAACCCGAGGCCCTGAAAGAGCTTGGTCACCTGCTGCCGATCGTAGCGTTTGCGAGCCGCTTGATTGAGCGTGAACTTGACCGGCACGTCCCGCACAATGGTGGCCAACCGCTTCGATAACCAGGCGTTCTGCTTTTCGTCCAGCAGTCGTTCACGCAAACCCGGCTTCAACTTTTTGGCCTTCGGTGTATCTTTAGCCAAAGCCGCGTAGAGTTTTTCGATGGTGCCGAATTCCTGTAGCAGCTCGGCCGCAGTTTTTTCGCCGACGCCTTTGACCCCGGGAATGTTATCCGAAGGATCACCGCGCAGCGCTTTAAAATCGATTAACTGCTCCGGCGTAATGCCGAATCGTTCCTTGACTGCGGCTGGGTCAAGGGTTACCGATTCGCCTAATCCTTTCCGCAAGGTGTATACGCTGGTCTCATCGTCAACCAGCTGCAACGTATCCATGTCGCCGGTGACGATAATTTTATCCACGCCGCGAACGTGCCTGGTAATCGTGCCGATCAAGTCGTCAGCTTCGTAGCCGGCTTTATCCAGCGCCGGAATGTTGAAGCTTTCGACCAGCTCTTTGACTTTAGGAATTTGATCGTACAGCTCTTGCGGCGCCTTGACTCGCGTCGCTTTGTAGTCGGCGTACTCTTTTTCACGGAACGTCTTTTCCCGCCGGTCAAAACAGACCACCACGTGCGTCGGCTTAAGCTCGCGGAACATCTTCAGTAAGACGGTCGTGAAGCCGTAAACCGCGTTGATCAGTTCGCCCTGTTTGGTCGTGAGTGGAGGTAACGCGTGAAAACTACGGTGAATGAGCGCATTACCATCAACAATAACCAACCGTTGTCTCTGTTTTACCATCGCGCCACCCCTTTCGCGTTGCCGCCTGCCCCGTATACGACGAGCTTAGCGAGTCGTTGTACGGGGTCGACGATGACCAGTTTGTCTTTCTTCGCCACCATGATAACATTGTAGCATGGGGGTTAGAATTTAGGGTTTAGAAGTTAGGACTTATTTGCAGAACCGCTAACCCTTAACCTCGAGCTTCTGATCAAGCCGTTGATAAGTTTGTGGGCGTTAGTAGTCCGCTTACGAATTTCGAGGTAACTGGCTTGGTCAAGAAACCCCACGTCCTTAGCCACCAGCAGCTGATTCTCAAGTTCAGTGAGCGACCCCAGTGAGGTTCGATAGAATTGAACCTTTTCTTTGAAAGAATACCGACTAAAACCTTCGGCCAGGTTCGAAGTCACTGAAACGGCTGAGCGCCTCATCTGGCTCACTAAACCGAACATCTCTGTTCCTGGAAAATTCTGAGTAGCTTGATAAATAGTTATCACCAACTGATGACTCTGTTTCCAGGCGTCTAGATCAGTGAACGAAACAATTTTCATCCAAACTCCCAACTCCTAGTCCCTAACTCCTAGTTTCCGCCACCACCCCACTCCGACACCCGCCACCACGGCTCCAGCCACTAGTACGTACATCCACCAGGTTGGTCGCGGCCGTTCCTGAACGCGAATCGACGGTGGCGACGCGACGGCGACTGACTGCAGGACTGCCACGTCGTCAGCGATCCGCGGCAACACCCGTAAACCGTTGGCCGTCTGGCTGAGAATCCCGACCACGCGCACCCGATCACCTGAACGCAAGGCCGGCCGCTTAAACCCGGTCGAGGCGCGAACGTAGACGCTGGCTTCCCCGCTGCCGTCGTCAACCGCAAACCGGCTGCCGCTGAGCATGGTGACTTCGCCAACGAGCTGAACTAACAGTCCGACCTGCTCGCGGTCAAGTTCACCGGCCAGCATGGTTTTTAGTTCAAGTTGCCTGATTTCATCCGATCCGTCGCGGGCAATGCCGTCGGCGTTTTCCACCAGCACGTACGCTTCGCCCGATCGCGTTCGACGCTGTCCGCGAACCGTCACGGCTTGACCAAGTTGTAAATCGGATGGCAAGACGCTAGCTCGAACAGCCATGCCGACCGAGCCGTCAGTCAAGTAGAACAATCCTTCGCCGAGCGCGTGCGGCGGCGCGCTAACCCAGCCGGACAGAACCACGCTGTCCGAAGTATTGGCTGTTTTCGCTTCAGCCAGAGTCGTCACGACCGTCGCGCTTTTAACGGTTCCAGCCGCGGTCGAGCCAGCGCCTTTGAGCACCGGTCTGACCGTGAAGGTCCGCTCGTCAAGGTCTTGTCCGCGGTGTCCGTCGTCAACCGTCAATCGAACGGTGTACTGGCCCGGCTGACCGTAGACGTGCTGGACGCGCCGCCCGGTGGCTCGCCCGCCGTCACCAAACTGCCAGCTAAAAGTCAGCTTGTCACTATCCTCGTCTTCGCTGTCCGAACCATCAAACAGCAGGTTCGTGCCGACGCGACGCTTGGTTGACGGCGGAGCAATAGAAAGCTTAGCTCGCGGATCGTGGTTTGGCCGCTGGACCACATTAATCGCTCCGGGCGTCGGCTGCGTCGTCCACTGCCACCGGCTGTCATGCCTAACGTAGGCTAAACCTTCATCGCTGTTAGTAAATGTCACTTCATCAACAGCAACGGTGCTGTCCGGGCGTCGCAAGGTGACTGTATCAGTATCATTGTTTAAGGCGATCCGACTCTGCTCACGCTTGACGACCAACCACGATTGCCCCGCCATGACCGTGCCGGCCGCAAACTTGAATGTCGTGCCGCTGGCATCGCTTAAGCTCCAGCCGGTCAGGTCAACCGGCTCGTTGCCAGCTACGAGCTCAATGAATTCAGCATCATCAGGGCCAACTGGGGTTGGCAGTAGCTCGCTCAAGCTGGCGCTGCCGGTCGCCGCTGGCGTCGATGCCGCCGGTGCCGAGACTGGCGTTGGTAATGTGGGTTCGCTGACTGTCACCGCAAACGTCATGGTGGTACTCGCGCCATCATCGCGGACCGTCAATCCGCCATGAAATGTTCCGGACGCAGCATACACGTGCGTCGGCGCTGCTACGTCGCTGATTCCGCCGTCACCGAATTCCCACTCAAACACTAGAGCTACGCCGTCAGGATCAACCGACTCGCTGGCGTCGAATGTCACGGCCTGCCCGACAACAGCGATCTGGTCGCTGATCGACGCGACCACCGGCGGCACGTTTTCGTTTGCCGCTCGCGGCGTGCCGCGCACGAATGAATCAGGCTTGAGGTTAACTGCCACGCTGGCCGTGTGCCACTGTTCAGGCTTGGTGCCATCGCCGGCCAAACCGTTTCGAGCCATGGCTGCATACGTGGTCCCGCTCTCCAGCTTGCCAGCCAAGGGCGTGCCGCTGCCGTCGTCAGCCACGTCAACTAACGCGCCGCCCGCGTCGTACAACCTCACCACCAGCCCGGAGTTTAACAGCGAGACTGCCGTATCAACCACGTCCGGTTCAACCGCCAGGTGCGTACTCGACGAACTCGCGGCAAAGTTTGAAATCAAGAAAAATCCGCGCGGCTCGATTGACTTACCGTTGGGAATCGTCAGCATGGCTACTTCCTGACCGGACGACTTTCTGGTCAGCTTCCAGCCGCTCAGGTCAACCGCCGTTTCACTCAAGTTCCTTAGCTCGATCCACTCGTCGGCCGACGACGCGGGCGAGCCCATCCATAACAACTCGTTAATCACCACGCTCGGTGTTTGGCTCTCAACCAAGACGCCAAAACCGGCGGGAATCAGCAACGCCACCACCGTCAAACTAACTGCGAATTTTCGAATAAACATAACCGGCGGCTCCTTCTAGCCCCGTACCCGAACAAAGTGAGTGGTACAGGGTACGCCACCGATTGTCTAAGCTCACCCTACAGTATGAGGGTGTCATTCGTCAAGCCGAGGAGAGACGTGGGAGCGTTTGGGTCACAACTACTGTCCAAACG
>JACQKI010000044.1 GCA_016204645.1 Candidatus Kerfeldbacteria bacterium | reverse complement strand
GTGGGGGAGCTCGACGAGCCGACGCCGCTTGAGCATCAGCAGCTCTTGTATGAAGCGCTACCCGGTCCAAAGGAAATTCATATCATTCCCGGTGCGCCGCATACCTTCCGTGACCCCAAACACTTATTAAAAATCCGTCACATAGTAAGTACCTGGATCGAGAAACTGGATTGCAAGAGAAACCGAGCAAGTCTATGCCCGGCGTCATCAAACGCCTGAAATGGTCCCACGTGGCCGATCGATTGAAGTACGACCTGCTGCCGAATGTGGGTAAACTACGCATGCCAGTGCTGCTGCTGGTGGGGGAACTCGATGAACCAACGCCGGTTAAGCATCAGCAGCTCTTGTATGAGGTGTTACCTGGGCCAAAGGAAGTTCATATCATTCCCGGTGCGCCGCATACCTTCCGTGACCCGCGGCATCTTCAGCACATTCACCGGATACTGAGTGCATGGTTGAAGCAGCTGGATGAATAATTTTCACCCCCACAACCGTTAGGCAGCGGGGGTGTTTGGTCCAGCCGACTTGAACCACATACCGGACAGGTGTGCTTCGCCGAGCGGCGTGACTATCGTCACTTCTTGTTGGTGCCCGGCCAACGCCGGGTCCTCGGCTGGCCGGACGCGCAGCACTTTGAATGGTCCGGTCCCATAGCGCTGCTTGCAGTCGGCCGCGAACGCAGCGAAGATCTGCTTGAGGTCGGTCCGCCAGTGAACTAGCTGACCTATTTCAAAAAGAACCATGGTTCACTCTCACCTACGCTTTCGGTAAACGTGCATTGACGGCGTGCATCCACGTTTTGAGCTGGCTGCACGATCGAACCCGGCCGAGCGGAATCGTGACGTGGCAGTTGCCCTGAAACGCTTCCAGGTTGACGCTCCCGCAATCGTACGAGACTGACAGGCTGTAGTCCTCGAAACTGTAGTCAGGCCAGCCGGTAAAGTCCGTACCGTCCACGCCGTCGTCGTAGAACCGGATGATCCGGCCGCTGACGGTCTGGAGAAAGTAGTAGCCGTCGCGGTCAGACACGCCCCAGCGAAGGATCTGCTCCACGTCGACCACCTCCTTTCCGGTGCGTGGGCAAGACCACCTAACCACGCGCAGCTCCATGCGTCAAGAATCGTGATATACTATTGGAGCTTATTAGTGACTGTATAGGAGAGGGGAATATGGCAAAGAAAAACCAGTCAGTCCCAGCCAAGAAAAAATCAGGTAAAGCCAAGAAGCTGGCTAAGCTGGCGTTGCTGGCCGGTGCAATCTACGGAGCTAAGAAGCTCTGGGACGCGCAGCAAAAGAAACAGCGTGGACCAAAATAAAGCCGTCAGTCGTCCGGGCAAGCGGCGGGCCGCGGCCGCGGTGATTTTGGCGGTCTACCTTGGCTACCTGATCTGGGCATTGTTCATTGCCAAAGATCTCACCACCGGACTAACTACGTTTGCCCTGATTTCCATTTTAATGTGGATAGTTTTGCGAATATTCGCTCGCCAGCATCATGACTCTCGTCAATGAGCTGACCCCGTACCGCGACGTCTTGGATGCGGCTCGACGTAAGCGGTTCCGTGAATGGGAGCCGAAGCTGCGGCTGCTGGCCGAGCAGTTTAACCGCGGCCGGCTCCAGCTGCCGCCTGATCCAGTGCTGCGCGCCTCGCTCTTGGCCATGCAAGAACGAAACGGCGAGATTGACATGTCGACCGTTGACTCAAATTGTCGGATGCTGGCGCAGGCGGTGTGGGATGCACGACAAACGGCCAGACCATGACTCGGAACATTCACTCAGTTTGGTTATTTGGCTTGGTGGCGACTGGCTTGATCGGGGTAGCGGCGCTGTTGTTCCGCCTTTTCCAGCCAAGCACTCTGACGAGCGGAAATGCCAGTACGGCCAGTCAGGTAGTTCAAGACATCGGTTCAGTCACGACCTTTACCGAAGTTCGGACGAACACGTTTTTAGCGTCGACACCGCGAAATAACGCCCTGCTAGCCGTGGCCCCGAACACCGTCAGCGTCAGCTTTTCTGAAACGCTTGCCCCGGGTTCGAGTGTTTCCGTGACCAACGCCGATGGCCAGTTTTTCCACCTTGGCCAGCCGACGTTTTCCGATGACCGATTGATTATGACTGTGCTCTTGGCGCGGCACGCCAACCGCTCACTAACCGTCAACTATCACGCCTGTGCTTTAGACGGCGAGTGCGCAGACGGCAGCTTCGGGTTTGTGGTTCGGCCAATCACGCCGTAGAGAACGGTTGACGTCGTCGGCGGTACAGAACGTTTAGGCCGAGGCATCGACTTCATGTCGTGCCGAGGTCAAAGGCGACAGCCGGCTACCGCCGGATGGAGTAATTGAAAAGAAAACGAGCGCCGGAGACCACGATGAAACGGGGATGGTGGTTGGCGCTCGCTTGGGAAACGGCTGCGAAGGTTACGCGGCGACCTCATCGGACTGTCCTCCGTGACGTTGCGCCGAGCGGAGCTCGGCCACAGTGACGCGTTGCTTGTGAGCGTTGAGGACTTCGCCAGTTCGCTTGTCAGTTTCGGTCCAACCGATCAAGCCTTCTTGGATCAGCATGCCCTCCTCGGTTCGGACGATCAGCAAGAGCAGGAGACACTTTCGACCGCGGTACCGAATCGTCGTCTCGGGCCGCAGTCCGTCCAGTGATTCCGGGAAGAGGACGCTCTTCCCGAACTGACCGCGAATGTCGACTTCGAGCCGTTCTCTTGGAAGGAACCATTCCCTCATGGTGGAGGGACCCATTGACCTCACCTCCTTTCTCTTGAAACTTACGCGGCGAGGTACGAGGTACTTGATTCGGTACCACGGCCTCTCAGCACTGTCAAGTCGTGGTATACTAAGCTCAATTGCTAAGCCTTATTTGTGAGCGAGGATTCTATGACCAACGGTCAACCACGCCAGCAGATGAACATCCAGTCGGATCCAGTCACGCTGCGCGGCGTCTACGCCAACATGATGCTGGTGGCGCACACGCCGGAAGAGTTCGTCCTCGACTTCATGAACTTCGTGCCGGGTCAGCCGCAGGGCCACCACGTCGGGCGGATCATGACCAGTCCCGGCCACCTGAAGCGCATCATCGCGGCGCTGGCCGAAAACCTAAAACGCTACGAAACGCAGTTCGGCCCGGTCAAAGCGGCCAGCGAGCCGCCGGGCGCGAAGGAAATTGGCTTTCGACCTAGTTGATGGCGGCGCACCGCTCGCCCTGGACGTGGGTCGTCTTAGCTACGCCGCTGGCGGCCGCGCTGCTGTTTCACCTTGGCTTGGCGACCGTGGTGGACAACGGCGTTCAGGAGCGGTGGTGGCTGATTGCCCTGCTAGTCATCGGATTGACGGCCACCATCGCCTGGTCAGCCGTGGCTTGCACGCTGGTGACTGAGCGGTGGGTGCCGTGGGCTGTCGGCGCAGCCGTCGGGTTGAGCGGGCTGGTAATCGGGCTGCATGTCCCAACGCTGCTGGCCGGATTAATTGAGTTTGCGGCCGTCGGCACCTTCGGTCGCAATGCGCGCACCGAAGCGCTGCAGCGAATTAAGTTTTCAGTCTGGAAGGCGATGTCGTTCGGCATCACCACCTCGATTACGCTGCTGCTGCTGGCGGTGGCGGTTTTTTCCTACTACGGGTTTACCCGGCCGGGCGCCGACCAGCGGCTGAAAGGCGCGCTGATCGACACCGCGGTCATCGCCCTCAACCCGGCCTTGCCGAAAGTCCTGCCGAACTACCGGCCCGAAGCCACGGTCGACGAACTGATCCGCTCGACCTTGCCGAGCGGGCAATCCGTGCTCGACAATGCGCAGCAGAACGCCGGCGAGCTCTCGCGGCAAGCAGTTGAGACCGAGCTCCAGAACCGGGGGATCGACCCGGGCACGGTTGACCTTGATCGTTTCGTCGCGCAAAGCCGCGCCAGCCAGGAGGAGCTGATTCGGCAGATCGACGGCCAGGTTCAGCACCTGAGCAATGAGCTGGTTGTTTCGACCCGGACGGAGCTGTCGAAGGCGCTCGGGATTGAGCTTCAGGGGGACGAAACCGGCCAGGATGCGGTTCGCGCCGCTCTGACGGCTCGGTACGACCATACCCTGGCGCCGGTGGCGCCGTTCTTGCCGCTGGTGCTGGCTGGGTCGCTGTTCCTGACGCTCGCCATCTTCACGCCGCTGTTCATGTACTTGACTTGGTTCCTCGGAACCGCGCTGTTTTGGGTGCTGCGGGCGTTCCACGTGGTCGTGGCGGAACAACACGCCGCCACGGTCCAGACCTTTCGCCTCAGGACTTAGCAGTCTTGACGCGAGAGTGCTAACCGGCGTAGACTGATCGCAGACCACCATGGCACAGGACTACTACCAGGTTTTAGGCGTAGGCCGGGACGCCAGCGCCGACGACATCAAGCGAGCCTTTCGCAAGCTGGCGCACCAGCACCACCCTGACAAGGTCAGCGGCGACAGCCAGCGCTTCAAGCAAATCAACGAGGCGTACCAAGTTTTGAGCAACCCGGCTAAGCGACAGCAGTACGATCGGTTTGGTTCGGTCGGCGGTCCGGCCGCTGATTCGTGGGCGGGCGAGGCGTCGCGCGCCGGGTTCGATTTTCGGACCGCCGGGTTCGATGTCGGCGACCTGGGCGATATGTTCGGAGACCTGTTCGGCTTTAGCCGCAGCCGATCGAGACCGTCAACGCGCGGCAGCGACGCCGAGGTGGCGCTGTCGATTGACTTTCGGGAAGCGGTTTTCGGCGCCGAAAAAATGCTCGAGCTGAGCGGCCTTTCGCAGTGCGACCGGTGCCACGGACGAGGAGCTGAGCCCGGTTCGAGCCTGGTCAGCTGCACGACCTGCCGCGGATCGGGTGTGGTCGAGCAGGTTCAAGCAACCATCCTCGGCGCCATTCGCGCCCAGCAAACCTGTCCCAGCTGCGGCGGATCGGGGGAGCAGCCGAAGAGCAAGTGCAAGCGTTGCCACGGCAGCGGCAGCCTGCGCGGTAAGCGGACGCTGCGGGTGGCCATTCCGGCCGGGATTGAGGACGGCCAGAGCATTCGGCTCCGGCAGCAGGGGAAACCTGGCGGCCGCGGCAGCCAGCCCGGCGACCTGTACGTTCGGATTCACGTCCGCCCCGATTCGATGTTCCGGCGCGACGGTGACGATATCCTGACCCGGCGGACCGTCAGCCTTTCGCAAGCAGCCCTCGGCAGCCCGGTGACGGTGGAAACGCTCGACGGACCGGTTGAACTTGAGCTGCCGGCCGGCACTCAACCGGGCCAGCTCTTCCGGCTACGCGGCAAAGGCGTGCCGCACCTCGACGGGCGAGGGCGCGGCGATCAGATAGTCGAAGCGGTGGTCAAAGTCCCGTCCAAGCTGACCCGAGAGCAGAAAAAACTGCTGGAACGCTTGGCCGAACTCGAGTAATTTCAGCAGCCACTCGGTGTGAGCGCCAGTTGCATTCCGCTCAGATTTGTGCTAGACTATAGGTTGCTGGTAGTTATACACATCGCTTAAACTAAATAAATGCCGCTGCTCGCGCTCGACATCACTAATACGCAAACCGCAGCGCAAAATTTTGTCGCCAACGTCAACTGGGCCCAACCGTCATGGGACCTGTTTATTGTTTTGTTTTTCATCATCGCCGGCTTCCTGTACGGCTTGAGTCTCGGTCGCGATCGGGTGATTGTCATTCTGGTCGCCATCTACATGGCGTTAGCCGTGGTCAACACTGCGCCGTACATCGGTAACTTCCAGGCTGATGTCGGCATTGCTAACGTCTTCGTCTTCCGGATCTCGACCTTCGTGGCCGTATTCATCGCGCTGTTCCTGCTGCTGGCGCGGTCGGCGCTGCTGCGGACGATCGCCAGCGCTGACGAGCGCGGTTCATGGTGGCAGGTGATGCTGTTCAGCTTTTTGCACGTCGGCCTGCTGATTTCCATTGTCTTGTCGTTCCTGCCGACGACGGCCGTGGACAAGCTGGCGCCGCTGACCCGCAGCATTTTTGTCAGCGAGGCCGGCCGCTTCCTGTGGATCATCGGCCCGATCGTGGCCATGGTCATGATCAAGGGCAATGCGGCCGACAAGAAAAAGTTCAAGTATGACATTTGATCGCTGTAACGCCAGCGGGCAATTAACGGTATAATCTATTCAGCAAACATTCGCCGTGGAGAACGGCGGATGGATCTAAACAGTAACTCATACAGAAAGACTATGCGTAAAGCCATCGTGCGTTCCATTGGGGGAATTCTGACGGTCGCGATTGTCGGTGTGGCGTGGCCGTGGGCAGTGCGAGCAGCCACGGTCGAAGGCACGCTGGTCGCGATCAGCGGCACCAGCCTGCCGGCGGTGCTGACCGTTCAGTCGGGCGTGACCACCTACACGGTTAACGTCTCGTCGTCGACCGTGCTGGTCCGAAAATTTAACGCACCGTCGACGCTCGAAGAGTTTGCTATCGGCGACCTGCTGCGGATCGAGGGTACGGTTACCGGCACGACCATCGATCCGACCACCAAAATTAAGAACCTGTCGATCCAGCGCAAGGGCAGCCTGTTCTGGGGCACGATTCTGACCATCGACGCGACTAACAAGTCGTTCACGCTCGATCCCAAGCATCGGAAAAGCCTGCCCGACCAGACGGTTTTGACGACGGCCAGCACCAAGTTTTTCCAGGGCAACCGCGCCGGCGTGTTCGACGACCTGGCGGTTGGCATGAACGTTCGGATCGTCGGCTTATGGCGAAAATCGCTCAGCCGGATTACGGCCGATCGGATCCTGATCAAGCTTACAGAAATCAACGGAACCGTTAGTGCGGTTGACTGCACGGCTAAGACCATGACCGTGAAGAGGAATAAAGGTAAGAGTTCTGAACAGACCTGGTCAGTAGCTATTAAAGATGACACCGTCATTCGTGATAAGCACCTGGATCCGATGACCTGCGCGGGAATTGTGGTTAATGATCGTGTTCACGTGCGGGGCCTGAAGACCGGGACGTTCGCAATCAACGCACTTCAGATCTGGGATCGCAGTATCAACAAGACAAAGCACGTTTGGAAAGGGGAGATCAGCTCGATCGATACGACGACTATGAGTTTCGTTCTCGACCAGAAAAAAGGCGATGATCGAACGGTCATGGTCACGTCAGAAACGATCCTGGTCAACAAGAACGGGACGGCCATTGCCTTCACGGATTTGGTCGTCGGCCATGAGGTTCAGGTTTGGGGTACGCTCACCGGGACGACCGTGACAGCCAACCTGATCATGGATAAAGACCTGCCGTCCAGTTAATCGGCTGGTTGCGTAACCATTTCACAACGCCTCGGAAAGCCGGGGCGTTGTTGTTTGACCGGCCTATGCCGGCAAGGTGGCTAAGAGTGCTTGCACGTCGGCCACTTGATTAACGCCTGGCAGCTGACGTCGTGCTGCCGCCGCTCCCGGAACGCCGCTCATGTACCAGGCCAGGTGCTTACGAAACTCGACCAGGGCTCGCGGCCCGCCGTGTTGAACTGCGGCCACGGCATGTTCAGTGGCGATGCTGGTAACGGTTTGCCAGGAGACAGGGTTGAGTGGGTGACGTTGCAGGTAGGCTTTCGTCTGCTGGAAGATCCACGGTTGCCCGAGCGCACCGCGGGCAATGCCGACCCCGTCGGCCTTGGTTTGGCTGAGCATCTGAACGGCATCCAGGGGCGTGCGCACGCCGCCGTTGGCCAGCACGACTCCGGGGAAGCGCTGCTTAACGGCCTGGATCATGGCCGTGTCAACGGCGCCGTCGAAACCCCGCTCGAACGACCGGCCGTGGACCATGATTGCGGCCACCGGCAGGTCACGGATGGCCTCAATTAGATCCAGGACCGTGTAGACGTCGGGGCAGTCAGGCGCAACCTCTGGTCGTTCGGTACGGATGCTTACTCGAACTTTAATCGACAGGGGAATGGTAATCACGTCGAGCACGGCTTCGATCAGCCGCCGGCAGTAAGCTGGATCGCGCATCAAGGCCACGCCTGAGCCGTGGCTGACGACCTTGCGCGCTGGACAGCCGAAGTTGATGTCCAGTCCGGCAAAACCACGATCCTCGACAATTCGGGCGGCTCGTTGGAAAGCGGCTAAGTCGCGGCCAAAGATCTGACACACGACCGGCTGCTCAGCCGGCTGGAAGTCCATTTTATGTAGTGCGGTCGTACTGCCATGGTCGATCGCGTCGGATGAAATGAATTCGGTGTACACGACATCTGCGCCTTGCTGCTTGGCGACCGTGCGAAAAGCCGAGTCGGTTATCCCTTCCATGGGAGCCAACGCCAGGATCGGCCGCTTGAGTTCACGCCAAAAATTCATAATCACTGCAGATTATGGTCAATGCAAGTGTATATTCGTTGCCGATAGGTTAGCACGAACGCAGTCGAAGCTTCAAGGCGGCGTCGAGGTAGGTGCTGCCGTCTTGGGCTGCCCAGATGACCTTGTCTCCGCTGATGGCCGGCGTGCAGACAGAGGTGGCGCCGGATTCAGTGTCGACCGAAATCGTTTGGGCCGGAAACTGGACGGTCGTCGGCAAGGTGGTGTCGGTCGGATTCAGGAACAGGATCGCGAGCGGGCCAGCCGACGGCGGCTCCTCGGGCGGAGAAAACGTCCCGTCGGGCAGGAGGCCTCCAGCCAAGCGGCGGTCGAGGTAAAAGGCAATCGGGCCGGGGTTGGCTTTTTCGTTACTGGTTGCAGCTACAATCGTCGAGGCGGTTAGGGGGCTGCGACCGGCCGCAGCCGAACGTTCCTGACGGTACTCGACTAAGGCCAGCACGCCGGTGGCAATCAGCGTCAGTCCTAAGCCGACGATGGCGATAAAGATGAACAGCACACCGACGTTCGACGGCACGACGTAGTGTCGGAGCAGGTTGTTCGAGCGCGGCGCGTCCATGGGCTCAGTCTACGCCGGCCTCAGCCCTCAGTCAACGCGTCGATGGTCGGCACGACTTTTGGCCCTTCGCTCGTGTCTTCGAGGAGGTACCCTCTTTTTTTCAGTACGCTGTTGATTTGTTCACGCAGCTGGTCAGAAGTTTTAAAGTCTCGCTCAGCCCGGGCCTGCTCGCGTCGCGTAATCAGCCCTACGACGGTGCGGTTGGCCGCCTCGTCAAGTGGGACGAAATGGTTGCGCTCAGCCGTGGGTGTCAGACCAAGGCCAAGCACTCGTTCAAACGCCGTCAGTGACTGCAACTTTGCCGACCAGGGATAGGTTGAACCGAGCATCTCGTGCACGACTGCCAGCGCCCGCGGCGTGTTCAGGTCGTCGTTGACTGCGACCCGGAACCTGTGCTCGTACTCGGCGCAACCGATCTTGGCAGTCTGGCGGCTGGTATCAACCTGCAGCCACAGGTTGAGCAGGCCGCGCTGGGCCGCTTCTAAGGCTTCCCAGTTGAACGTCAGTTTCTGGCGGTAGTGCGTTTGCAGCACGAGGTAGCGGAAGGCCAGGGGATGAATCCGGCGATCGATTACCTCCTGGAGCGTGATTTTATTTCCCTCGGATTTGCCCATGCGCTTATCCGGCAATATCAAAAATTCCCCGTGCAGCCAGTAGTTGGCTAACGGCAAACCAAAGGCGGCTTCACTCTGGGCAATTTCATTGGTGTGGTGCGTGCCAATGTGATCGACGCCACCAGTGTGGATATCGAACGGTTGACCCAGTATTTTTCTGGAAATAGCCGAACATTCAAGGTGCCAGCCGGGAAATCCCTCGCCCCACGGCGACGGCCAGTGCAGGATATGGTTTTTGTAACGGCCGGCCAAGAAAAACCAGAGGGCAAAATCTTGCGGATTCTTTTTGCCGAAATCGACGACGACTTCAGCTCGAGCCCCGACTCGCTTTTCCTGCAACTCTTGCCCGGCCAACTTCCCGTAATCCGTGAGTTTTGTAGTATCAAAGTAGATCGCGAACTCATCCTGATACGCGAACCCTTTGGCAAACAACCGCGAAATAATCTCAAGCTGTTCAGCTATCGCGTCTGTTGCGCGGGTAACGGTGTGGGGTCGTGCGACGTTCAGTTTTTTTAAATCTTCGAAGAACTGTACCTCGTACATTTGTGCCATCTCGAGAGGGTTTTTATGTTCGGCCCGAGCGGCCACGTCAATTTTATCTTCAGCAAAGTCTTCGTCACCGACCAGGTGGCCAACGTCGGTGACATTCATGCCGTGGGTCACCCGGTACCCGTTGAATTCGAGCGTTCGACGCAACACGTCCTCAAAGATGTACGTTCGCAGATTGCCGATGTGGGCCGTGCTGTAGACCGTTGGTCCGCAGGTATATAAGCCCACGTCCGGAGGCCTGATCGGTCGAAAGGTTTCGCGACGGCGGGCGAGCGTGTTGTAGAGCATGAGCGGCGGTTGCACGTCCCTATCGTAGCATGATCGTGGCGCACAAAAAACCCTCCGGGGTGTCCGCGCACGGAAGGTTTCTTGCCTAGCTAGGGACTGGCCTTATGCCAATCCGGTGTTATAGGGTGGTGGCCAGGTTAGTCCAGGCCGTCAGCCACAGGCTGAGGAACGACACGATGGTCGCTCCGAGCAGGTAGCCGCCAGCGACTTCTACCATGACCTCAGGTTGCTTTGCCGGTGTTTGCTGCTGCGGTTGTTGCTGTTCCATTGAGAAATGCCCTTTCTGTTTTTATGTTCGACCTTTGTTGAGCCAATCCTGATTGAGCGCGCGGGCTCAGCCAGGGAGGTTCACTTGGGGAGGGTTGTCGTCGCGGAAGGCGACTAAGTCGTTGGTCCACTCTTTGACGATGGTCTGAACGTCCCGCCTGGTAACCTGCGGCGTCTGTCCGGTCGGGACGCGTTCCGGGTGGGTGATGGTTGCCAATCGTACCATGGCTCCGGCTTCGTCAATCAGGTCAATCGCCTTGTCCGGGAAGTACCGGTCGACCAGGAACTGGTCGGCCAATTTGACGGCGGCTTCGAGCGCGTCGTCGCCGTAGTGCACGTGGTGGTGCTGCTCGTAGCGTGGCTTAAGGCCTTTGAGGATGGCCAGCGTTTCAGTCGCGTCCGGTTCTTCGACGATCACTGGTTGAAAGCGGCGTTCGAGCGTGGTGTCATGCTGGATGTACTTGCGGAACTCTTCCATGGTCGTGGCGCCGACGACTTGCAGCTCTCCGCGGGCCAGCGACGGCTTAAGAATATCCGCCGCGTCAATCGCGCCAGTGGCTTCACCGGCCTCGGCCAAGGTGTGAATTTCATCAACAAACAGGATAATTTCTCGCTGGGCGCTGATGATTTCGTCCATGATGATTTTCAACCGCTTTTCGAATTCGCCGCGATACTTGGTGCCGGCTACTAAGCCGGATAAATCGAGGGCTAAGACGCGCTTTGGTCGCAAGGGTTCGGGAACCTGTCCATTGGCAATCTCGCTGGCTAACTCTTCAACGATCGCGGTTTTACCGACGCCTGAGTCGCCAATCAAAACCGGATTGTTTTTTGTCCGGCGAGACAGTATTTGAATGACCCGGGCGATTTCGTGGCCGCGGCCGATGACCGGGTCGAGCTGGCCGAGGCGAGCCAGCTTGGTTAGGTCGCGCGAAAACTGGTCGAGCGTCGGCGTGTGCGACGTTTTTTGGCGCAGGTTTTCTTTGTACAGCCAAGCGCCGACGGCGGCGAACAGCAGGCCGACCAAGACGTACCCGGTGTAGACTGGCAGTTCGATCATGGGGTTGTGTGTTTGTTCGACGCCCGGCCGTGAGTCGCGTCAGGGCGTGGTGAACGACCGGTCGGTCGACGAGTCGACGGGAGTCGCCGATTCACCGGCGCTGCCGAGGGTCGTCAGTGGGATGCCGACGCTGCTGGTCGATCGGGAGGCGATGGTGTAGATCGCCGCCACGACGGTCGATAGCACGACCACCGTCGCGGTCGCGACGAGTAACCCGACCGAGATTTTATGGGCGGTCGTGACCTCGGTCGTGGCTACGGCGGAACGGTGCATAGATCGTTGAGGCATGGTGCGTTTGGTAGTCTAGAACGGTCCAGCGCTTTATTCAAGTAGCCGGCGGCGCTTGAAGAACTGCCGGGCCAGGGCGCCGCTCAGGATGACCAGGCCGATTAGTGTCCAGAAGGCGAACGGCCCATCCAGCAGCGGCGTGCCGCGGGCGCGGACGGCGAAGACGGTGGTCACCAACGTCATGATGAAGATCATGACCGACATGGTAGTGAACGTCCGCATGATGTCGTTCAGCTTGAAGGACATCAGCGACTGGTTGGTGTCGTGGATGGTGTCGATCGACTCGCGGTAGCTTTCAAGGAGGTCCCAGATTTCTTTGCTGCGTTCGATGGTTCGCTCGAACAGCTCGAACGTCTCGTTCCGGTCGGCTAGGCCGTTCAGCCGCAGCATCTCGAGCACGCGCTTGAGCGTGTTTTTGTGGGTCTGGACGATCCGACGGAAGTCGGTGATGTTGCGTCGCAGCAGGGCGACTTCGGCCACCAGCTGCTGGGCGTTGCCGTCGAAGACTTCCTGCTAGGCGCGGTGGATGTCGAGTGAGATGTGGTCGAGCATCGGGTACAACGTTACCACCAAGCGATCGACGATTTCGTGCAGCAGGCGGACGGTCGAATCGCCGATTGACTCGCGCAGGTCGGCGTGGTCGGCGAACTGCCGACGCAGCGCAGCCACGGGCGCCAGCCGGCCCTCGTCGACCGTGACGACGTAGTTTGAGCCGACGAAAAAGTCGACCTCGCCGACCTCGATCGCCCGCGTCTTCGGGTTGTACACCGGGAACAGCAGGACTAGGAAGGCGTAGTCCTTGTAGCGCTCCACTTTTTGCCGCTGACCGGGCTTGCGGCAATCGGCGATGTCGAGCGGGTGAAACGCAAACTCCTCGCCTAAGGCGATCAGCTCGGCGTCGGTTGGCTTCTCGAGGTGCAGCCAGCGGACACGGCGGCTGCGGACTTCAGTTCGCGGCATGGTGTTTGTTTTTTACTGAGGTTGTTTTGTTGGATTCATTGTAGCACGTTTTTCCGTTTTTGGCAAGATCCGATGTAAAGTTTAAAGGGCGCTCGGAACATCGTGTTCCGTGCGCCCTTTGTGTATCGAGCAACGACCAGCCGTGGTCGCCTACCGACGAACGTCGGTGTACGCCGGCTGCATCACGCCGTTGTAGATCACCCCCGAGC
>JACQKI010000008.1 GCA_016204645.1 Candidatus Kerfeldbacteria bacterium | reverse complement strand
GGATGATGCCGTAGCGCAGGCGGACGTAGCGTTGGACCAGATAATAAATGAGCACCACGGCGACGTTGGTTACGGCCAATGCGTTCTGCCGGCCGCGGGTATCGTACTGAGCCAGCAACTCGTACCACAGTAGCCCGAACTGAATCAGGTAGACCGAAACAGTAATCAGTCGGTGCATCATGGGCGGGCGTGCCGGCGCTGTCGCCGGACAATCAACTTACGAATTTCCTCGACCACAATCACGACCACGGCGGCGGCCGTGACCCTCACCCAATCGCCGGCCGACAGCGGAGCGATGTGGAAGGCATGGGCCAGCGACGGGATGTAGAGGATCGACAGCTGCATGGCGACGACCAACGCCAAGGCGCCGAGGATCAATCGATTGGTGCCCAGCTGGACGAATAAGCTGCGCCGCCCCGACCGGCTGGTCAAGGCCACGAACCACTCGCCCAAGGCCATGGTGGTGAGGGTCAGGGCAAACAGTTCTGGCGCTGGTCGTCCCTGAGCCACGCCGGCAAACAGGATCGCCAAGCTGCTGCTGCCGATGACCGCGCCGTCGAGCGCCACCCGCCGCCAGTGGCCGGCTTCGAGCACCGGCGCAGCCGGATCACGCGGCCGCTCGGACATCACCCGCGGGCCCTTTGGCTCACGCGCCAGGGCAATACCCATGAACGGGTCAGTAATGACGTTCAGCCAGATAATGTGGATCGGCAGCAGGGGCAGGGGCAGGCCAATGAACAGGGCACTCAGGATCAACACCAAACCACCGAGGTTCGAGGCTAAGAGGTAGATCAGGACGCGCTGGATATTCCGGAAAATGACGCGGCCTTCCTCGACCGCCGCCAGGATGCTCGACAGGTTGCCGTCAGTCACCACCATTTCGGCCGCTTCCTTGGCCGCGTCCGTGCTGGTCGTGCCGATGGCCACGCCGATGTTGGCTTCGGTCAAAGCCGGGACGTCATTAATCCCGTCGCCGGTCATGGCCACGATTTCGCCGGACTGCTTGAGCAGCCGGGCGATGCGCAGTTTCTGCTCGGGCGACACCCGGCTGAACACCGTTACCTGTTTCAGTCGAAAACTGAGCTCGCGGTCGCTCAATCGGTCCAGGTCGCGGCCGTCGAGCACATCTGAAGCTTCACGACCGGGCGCTAGAATGCCGAGCTCCTGCGCCACGGCCACAGCCGTGACGCGGTAATCACCGGTCAGCATGATGACCCGAATCCCGGCCTGCCGGGCTGCGGCAATCGTGTCCTTGGCTTCCGGCCGGACCTGGTCGCGAATCCCGACGATGCCAAGGTAGACCAGGTGCTCGCCCAGGTTCTGGTGAGAAATCGATCGCCAGTCAGCGCCGGTTTCGGCGTAGGCCAGCGCTAAACCCCGCAACGAGCGGCTGGCCATTTCTTCGTAGATGGCCCGGGCCTCACGACGGTCCTGATCAGTGAACGTCTCAACGCCTTGGGGAGTCAACTTTCGCGTGCAGCGATCAAGAATCTGACGCGGCGCGCCTTTGACCGCCACCAGGTAGCGGCCGGCCGGAGCAGTGTGGAACGTAACCATGTACTTCAAGGCGAAGTCGAATGGGAATTCGCCGACCCGCGGGAACGCCCGTTCCAGCTCTTCGGGCGGCAACCCGGTCTTGTACCCCAGCACCGTCAAGCTGATCTCGGTCGGGTCGCCCAACCAACGTTCCCGGCCCTGTTCGTCGTGCGACAAGCGGCTGTCGTTATTCAGCACGCCGACTTCAACCAGCCGTCGCAACACCTGATCCTCAACCAGGGAAATCCGCCGCTCGCCTTCGAAGAAGTCACCGGTGCGGCCGTAGCCCTCGCCGGTCACCCGCACGCGCCGGTGGTCAGTCACGACTTCTTCAACCACCATTTCCCCGAACGTTAACGTCCCCGTTTTGTCCGAAGCAATAATCGTGACTGACCCGAGCGTCTCGACGGCGTACAGCTTTCGAATCAGGGCCCGACGCTTGGCCATCTGCCACATGCCCCAGGCAAAGGCCAGGGTAATCACCACGGGCAAACCTTCGGGGATGAGCGAGACGATCATGCTGACGCTCAGCAGCAACGAATCCTCGACCGAGATCGACCGCGCCACGCTCAACAAAAAGACGACCGCCGACAAAATGACAATCACCGCGGCCAGGCGCTTGGCAAACGACGCGATCTTACGTTGGAACGGCGTCACCTCCTCAGCGATGGCCGCCACCGCTTGGACGATCTGCCCGAAGCGCGTGGCGCTTCCGATGTCAGTCACGACCAGCCGGCCGCGACCCGCAGCCACGGTTGTCCCGCGCCAAACCAGGTTGCGCCGGTCAGGCAGCGGCGTGTTCGGATCGAGCGGGTCGGTATGTTTTTCGGCCGGCACCGATTCGCCGGTGAAAACCGCCTCGTTCACCTTTACGTTCACTGCCTCGGCCAGTCGCCCGTCAGCCGGCACCACCGTTCCGACCTCCAGGCGGACGATATCGCCCGGTACCAGCTCCTCGGCCGCCAGCTGCCGCTCTTCGCCATCGCGTAACACCAGCACCAGCTGCGGCGTCAGCGACCGCAACCGGTCCATGGCTTCGCCGGCTTTGCGTTCCTGCAAGAACCCGACCGCCGCATTGAACACCAGCACGCCGATGATGATCCAGCCGTCGGTCGGCGCTTCAAACACGAACGAAATCGCGGCCGCCGCAAACAGAATCAGAACCAAAGGGCTTTGAAACTGACTGAGCAGCAGCTTCAACGTTGAGTGCCGGCGCTCAACCGAAATCACGTTGCGACCAGACTGTCGCTGCCGCTCGGCCGCTTCGGCTGACGCTAAACCGTGCAACGTCGTGCGCAGTTGCCGCAACACCTCTTCGATGTTTTGGGCGTGCCAGGGAATCGTCGAGAGCATTGTTTCCATCCGCCTAAACCTGTATCACGTACTGAACAATCAAAGCGGCTGCGGCCACCGCCATAATCAAGAAAGTTGCCCAACCCAAGACGCGAATCATGGTTGGACTTTGTCGTTTTCCCACGACCTCAACTCGATCAGCCAACCGTACAACATACCACAAGAATACCGGCGCCAACAACCCGTTCAGGACGGCCGCGAAAACTAAGAACGTAATCGGCGACACCCCGACTGCGTTGCTGAGTAGTCCCAGAGCCAGGGCCGCCACCATTACCAAGTGGAAGGCGTGAGCGTGGCGGTAGTTTTCCGACAGCCCCTCGCGCCAGCCGAAAACCTCGGCCAGCGCGTATGAGGCAGAGCCGGCCAGCACCGGAATGGCCAGCAGTCCGGTGCCAACAATACCGAGGGTGAACAGCAAAAAGGCGAAGTTATCGGTCAACGGCCGTAGGGCCTCGGCTGCCTGAGCGGCCGTTTGAATCGTGGTGACGCCGGCCTGGTGCAGGGTGGCGGCCGAAGTGACGATAATAAAAAACATGATCAGGTTGGAAAAAACCATGCCGGTGGCGACATCGCGTCGCATTGACTTCAGTTCAGCCGGCGTGGCCCCGCGCCGGGCGCGAACCGTCCGGCGGCCGGTGGCAATCTCCTCTTCGACTTCCTCCGACGTCTGCCAGAAAAACAAGTACGGTGAAATCGTCGTGCCGAGCACGGCCACGATCATGGTCAGCGTTTGGCCGGTTAAGGGAATCGTCGGCACAATCGTATCACGTACCACGCTCCACCAATCTGGCTGAACAAAAAAAGCAGCCACGACATAAGCGAACAGCGATAACGTCAACCAGCGCAGCACGTTGACGTATCGGCGATAACGAACGAACAGTTCAAGCAGCGCAATCAGCAGAGCGAAGAAAGCCAGGTATACCCACGGCGAAACCGGGATCAGCAGCTGCATAGCCGCGGCCATGGCGCCCAGGTCAGCGCCGATGTTAATCACGTTGACCATGAACAGCAAGCTGCTCAGCACCACCACGACTTTTACCGAAGTATGCTTTTTAATGACCGC
>JACQKI010000039.1 GCA_016204645.1 Candidatus Kerfeldbacteria bacterium | reverse complement strand
GTACAGGGTACGCCACCGATTGTCTAAGCTCACCCTACAGTATGGGGGTGTCATTCGTCAAGCCGAGGAGAGACGTGGGAGCGTTTGGGTCACAACTACTGTCCAAACGCTCCCACGTGTGCTGCGGTGCTCGCTACTTGCGAGGCAGGGGCTGCTCCTTCGGGTTGACGGAGATGTTCTTGGTTGGTGGTGAAGCCGTGGGCAGCGAAGCGAGAGTGACGTCCCGGGGAGCAGTGCTCGAAGCAGAACGAGCCGAGCGGGCGATCGTGTTCACGAGAAGCCTACTGGCCTTGGTCATGATGACCTCCTTTACGGTTCGTGAACTCACCCAAACCCAGCGTAGCAACCTACGCCGTACCGGTCAACCACTGACCTACTTAAAACGGTACGTGGTAAGAATCCGTGTAAATTCCGTCGGTAAACACACGAGAAAAGTCCGTCCGCAGCTCGTTCGGTAAGGTCTCGCACGTTCCGGTCGGTTCAATGCCGGGCACGCACTGGGCCACGACACTGCCGGCTGCGTCGTAGTAGACCGTGGAAATGGCGTCGAAAGCCAGGTAGAACCGTTCGGCTGTGGCCGTCGACAGACCAGAGCTAATGACCGACACGTCGTTGACTTGTTTTGCCAGCGTCTCAACTAGTCCGACATCCACCATCCGTACATCTTTAGACGTATTCCGCGGCTCGTAGCCGTTGTTAACCTCGGTCCCGTCATCAAACCCGTCGCCGTCGGTGTCGGCCTTGGTCACGTCCGTGCCGTACAGCTGCTCAAGCTCATCAGCCAAGCCGTCGTTGTCAGCGTCTTTTGGGCTCACGCTGCCGAGCACGGTGTTTGTCTGACCGTTCGATCGCCCCGAAGCTTCCTTGGAACTGGTGGCTAAGCTCGCTTCGTTCGAACGGCTGGCGTACCACCAGGTCCCCGTACCGAGCAAAACCGCTCCCAGAACCACCAGCACCGTCCAAGTCCACGTCCGCTTTCGTTTTGAATTCCGTCCGGCGACCGGCTGGGGCCGAACTGGAGGCGGCGGCACTTCATGAAGTTTATCCAAAAACATACCGCCACAATTGTAGCGCACTCGCCCAACCTTTGACAGAATGGATATCAACAGCACACAATAGGATGTTCGGCCGCCGTGGCGCCTGCCCGCCAATGCCCATGCCCAGGTGGTGGAACTGGCATACACGTCCCGCTTTAGTGGTGCCGTCGTGGAGGAACTGGAATACCCCGCACAACGTCTCGCTTCGCTAGACATATGCGGGGCAGGCGCGCTAGCCTTCTTAAATGTGGGCGGGTGGCGGAACTGGAATACGCGCATGCCTTAGGAGCATGTTCCGAAAGGATTGAGAGTTCGAATCTCTCCCCGCCCACCAGTCCAATAAACTTGTCGGTTCGACGGAGTTTACCCCGCTGAAGAGCGGGGACCGACGGCACCACTTGGGCGGGATGCTCGAAAGAGCGTGGAGGTTCGCCTGCCCCGCATTTGCCTGAGCGACGCGAGGGCATAGTGCGGGGACTCCTCTCCTGGGCACTGGCTTCGGCAGGCGGGCGGACTACTCCGCCCACCAAAAAATTGGGCGCAGCGAAAACATCAACAATTTATTCCGGCAAAACCAAGATATGTGGTTGACTTTTTCGTGAGCTGACGTAGGATGCAGCCGACCAGAGAGGAGCTGGCAAACCGCTAGCTCTTTGACATAGTCGTCATACCGCCAAGGAGGAAAGTCGTGAAAACCGCCACGCTCGACCATGGTATCGTGGTCATCGTTCCCCAGGGACACTTGTCGAACGACGATGAAACCGACGCGCTCGAACAAGCGCTGAAGCAGGCGTTCGACCAGGGCTCGAAGCACCTCATCATCGACTGTACCGAAGTGAAGAAGATAGACTCCACTGCCCTGGGCGTTCTGATTTCGGCGTACTCCCAGGCAGCTCGTACTGGCGGCCGGCTCATTCTCGCCAAGGTCGGCAAGACTCTCAAGAAGACATTCGTCACGACCAAGCTGTCGCTGGTCTTCGACTTCTACCCGACGGTCGAACTGGCCGTCGCTGCGCTGACCCAGCCGCAACCGGAAACCTGAACAGGAGGCTGCCATGTCGAGCACACTGCTCGAACAGAGTCACGACCAGTGGTTCGGGACAGTGCTGTCTGACGGCTCGGTCGTGGTCAATCACAAGCACCGAAGCTGCTTCACGGTCCACGGGCTGTGGAATCCGGTTCGGAACGCGCCCGAGCTGTCCTACACGGTCGTCGCCTACTTTCCTGACGGCTGGCCGCTCAAGGAAGCGTTGTACGCAACTGCCCAACAGTTCGTCGTTCCGGTCAACGGGAAGATCGAACACGGACCGTTCAACGGCGTGCCGCACGCTTTCGGCGTCGTCATTCCGGTCACGGAACTTCACGCTGATCCGCGCCAAAAGTACGCCTGGCTCGGCACCTGCCTGTTCAAGGCGCTGCTCACGGCTGTCGAACAGACCGACCAGGACTGGCTCAACATCGTCAGCCAGAGTCGGTGCGAAGCAGTAGTCCGGATTCTCCGATCAAAAATCCAGTGACGCAGTAAGCTCGTGACCCTACGGGTCACTGAACTTCCGCTCACACCAACCCGAGGAGCATCACATGTTCTTCTACATGCGCGGTGAACATCACCCGGCATCACCGGCCACCCAGATTCACGACTTCAACCCGGAAGGAACGAGAATCCACGGCCCGTTCGAGTCGGAAGAGCAAGCCCTCAGGCACTTCGAGCAATGCACCCCGCAATTTTCAAGAGGTGTCCCCTCGCACGAGGCCTGCATTCTCTTCGAAGGCAGGCTAGTGGAACGCCGCTACCTACCGGAACGCGTCTTATCCGTACCACGTCGGAGGGCTAGCGGGGCGTGATGACCAGCATACCACAGCACCTTCTTCCTGATGCCGAAGCTCGTGCCGCGCCCGCCTGATTGCTATTAGGCAATCGGGCAGGTCGCAAGGCGATGCGGGCGGGGCTTCCACGGCCACCGAACTGACCGCCGCAAGTCACCTGCTTGGAGGGAACATGACCAAGGTAGTTGCAATCTACATCTGCAAGAACATGGGCCTGCCGATGCAACAGGTTCCGACCGTCAACGCCCTAGCCGGTCTCGGTCTCGAAGGTGACCGGTACGCGCTCGGTCAGGGTGCGTACTCGAAAGCTGCGCGGGAGGCAATCCGGCATGTAACACTCTTCGGCGCCGAAGCGCTCGAGGCCGCAAACCGGGAGTTGTCAGCTTCGTTCGCTCCGCATGAGACGCGGCGGAACATTCTGACCGAGGGAATCGAGCTCAACAACCTCATCGGCCGCGAGTTCCTAGTCGGACCAGTACGGATGCGAGGTTTAGAGCTCTGCGATCCGTGCGGCCGTCCATCGAAGCTGGCGGCGAAAGAAGGTTTTGCAACTGCCTTCCTCAACCGCGGCGGCCTGCGAGCAGAAATCCTTTCCTCGGGTCCAATCAGTCCCGGCGATCCGATCGCCGTGCTGTGAAGACCCCATCACGATAATCACAACACGATGCGATGAGTTGCGACGAAATCGTCGCTAACTTACCGCTCGACAACCAAAGCGACCCCCGTCCTCACCGACCGGGGTCGTTCTGCATTCCAAAGCCACGACGCAGGCTCCACAGCGCGGGCTCTCTAGCCCGCGCTTACCCCGTATACCCTCTTCGCCAAAAAATTCTCAATCACCCTTTTTGACGGAAAATACATCGGACTCGGCAATTCCGTCGGCTCAAACCATTGCCACTCCACGATTTTGTCCGGCTCGCGCACTTCCGGTTCGCCCTCGTAGTCAGTACAAAGAAACGCCACCGACACAAAGTGCGCATCCGGCACCATGTCGTCGCCGACGCTGACAATTTCCATCGATTTTACTTTGATGCCGGTTTCTTCTTCCACTTCCCGCGCGGCGCATTCGTACAGAGTTTCGCCAAAATGTACTTTGCCGCCTGGTAGCGTCCACGTTCCTTCGCCGTGCAAGGCACTGCCGGCTTTTTCTGCATCGGAATGACGACGGCCGAGTAGCACTTTCCCGTCTTTCATAATCATCACGCCGGTACCAACGCCGACTATTATTTGGTTCTTCTTGTTTTTCACTTTAACGGACTGTTAATACGAGAAAAGCCGCGACTGCGAGAGCCAATCCCACATAGACCGGAACTGTCAGATACTCCTTCAACAAAAGGAATCCGAGCAGGGACGACAACACGATCGACACCGCGCCGAAAAGCGCCATAGTCTTCCCGATTTCGACTCGCGACAACACGTACAACTGGCCAAACGTAGCTACTATACGCATGACAATGTACATCAAGAACCATCCGCTCATAAAGGTACCGACATGAAAGCCGAGCCGGCCAACGTGGATTCGAGCTAAAAGGTCGCCGAGTGTAAATAAGAGTTGAGATCCAAGTAAGATCAGTAACGGCCCGGACATATCTATTCGTATCTCAACGCCTCAATCGGGTCCCTCCGCGCCGCCCGAATCGCCGGCAACAGTCCAAACAAGACACCCACGCCCAACGAGAAACTGACCGCTATCACGATCGAGTTCAGGTTCACGACAATTGGCAAATTGGCTTTCGCTTCGGTCACGATCCCAACCGTGGTCGCGATTCCCACCCCGATCGCTCCGCCGATCAGTGAGATCACCGCTGACTCAGTCAAAAACTGAACCATGATATTGCCGCGCGTCGCGCCGAGCGCTTTGCGTAAGCCAATTTCCTTCGTCCGCTCGGACACGGCCACCAGCATGATGTTCTTGATGCCAATGCCGCCGACAATCAACGAAATCGAGGCCAAGCCGACAATGGCTTTCGTAATCAATCCGAGAATGTCATTAATAACATTCAGCAGGTCGTCTTGCGTAAACACAGTGATATCGTCAGCGCTATGCTCGTCTTTCAACAGTTCGCCGATCTGTTGCGCATAGGCTTTGACGTCGAGAGTCGGATCGATTTTCATGACGATCCGGAAAATTTGGACGTTTTCATTCGTAGCCTTGCCGGTCAGATAGGGCAGAAACACCATGTTATCGAACGACTGGCCGCCGAACAGTGACGTTGATTGCTCCGTCTCCAGCAGTCCAATCACTTCGAACGACTCTTTTCCGACCGAGACTGTTCTTCCAATCACTTGATCGGCTGGGACGCTCGGAAACAGCGTTTGTCGCGGGGTCCGGCCCAAGAGCATGACCCGTTTCTGCGCTTGGTTATCTTCGTCCGTGAACTTCCGGCCAGCCACGAGCTTCATGGTGGTGACGATCTCGAAGTAACCCGGGTCAACGGCCACGGTCAATGTTCCGAGCGCCGCTTTTTCCGGAGTGGTCGGCGTACCGGCCAGGAGCGAGACGGACGAAATAGTGGTAATCTCCGGCTTTGATTTCAAAAGTTCTAAGTCGGATTCCGTCAGGGTAGACGCGCCGACCGACGCGGCCGGATTGAATCCGCCTTGGGAATTTTGCAGCTTGCCCGGCAGGACGAACAGTACATTCGAGCCGAGCTGGGTGACTTCCTCGGCCACCGACTGTTTTACTCCTTGTCCTAAGCCAATCAAGGCAATGATTTGCGCCACGCCGATGATCACGCCGAGCATCGTCAAAAACGACCGGGCCTTCTTCGACCAAATCGATCGTAGGGCGGTGGTGAAGGCCTGACCGATCATCTAAACCTCCAAAAGTATTCGCAGCATTCGCATCAATTCGTTGATTCGCATTATCACAATACGATCCTCCCATCTTTCAGCCGGACGATTCGATTGGCCGCAGCTGCCAGCTCTTCGCTGTGCGTCACCAATAACAATGTCGTTCCCTTCGTATTCAGATTCTTCAAAATACTGATTACTTCCTTGCCCGACTTAGAATCCAGGTTGCCGGTTGGTTCGTCGGCCAGCACCACTTTTGGATTATTCATCAACGCCCGCGCAATCGCCACCCGCTGCTTTTCACCGCCCGACAGTTTGCTCGGCCTGTACTGCAGACGATGACTAAGCCCAACTTGTTGAAGCAACGCTTTTGCACGTCCCCTCCTATCATAGGAGGGGTGGCGCGCATACAGCGCAGGCAGCGCTACGTTCTCCAGCACATCCACGTTCGCCAGCAAGTTGAAGTTCTGAAAAATAAAACCAACAAACTCACTCCGCAACCGGGCCTGCTCACGGTCGGACATTTTCAATGACACCGGCTTGCCTTCCAGCACGTACGTCCCGCTGGTCGGCCGATCGAGCAACCCGACGATGTTCATCAGCGTTGACTTGCCGGACCCCGACGGACCCATGATGGCCACGAACTCACCCGGTTCAATCGACAGGCTGACATCGTCGAGCGCCTTAAAGTCAGCATCACCCGCTTCAAAGGTCTTGGTGATGTGTTGCAGCTCGATGAGAGGCATGCGTCTAGTATATCACCAACGTGAATAAGCGACGCCCTCGACCAGTGAAGATCGAGGGCGTGGGGGTTAAACGATCTGACGCCGCTGCTACTCCTCGGCCAGAACTTCGGCCGGGGCGTCCGTCGGTATCCGGACTTCGAACCGTCCTTCCAGGCCGGCCAGGACATCGGCGATCCCGCCGTACTCCAGCTCGCTCGTCGGCAGCATCACGCGCGGCCCAAAGAAACCTTGCCGCCGTCCCTGGATAGCCGTCCGCTGGGCGTTGAAGCGAACGTAATCCCAGGCCGGATTGCTGAACATGTCGACGACGTGGTCGGAGAACCGGCCGTCGGGCGCGACCGAGAAAGCCAGACAGGAGACGACCGGCAGACAGTAGAAGCCAGTGACCGCGGTGTTGATTGCCACCGGCATGAGCGGCATGACGTGACCGCCGCGCGCTCCGCCGGCGACCTCGTGACCGATGATCCACGGCATCATCCACTCTTCGGTGGCCGGCAGGTTCCCCTGCGCCCGGACGACAGCCACCGGATCATCCTTGCCAGAGTACTTGCCGGAGATGTTGTGCAGCCGGTCGGCCGAGACCGCCGCCACGGTCAGCTCCGGGAACGCCCGCGAGCTGATCCGGCGGATGGCGAACCGCAACTCGTCGCGCAGCAGGGTAGCGATACGGTAGTAGTCCTCGGGCGTCTGCAGCACGATCAGCCGATCGCCTTCCGTGTGATCCATATCGATGATCTCGAAGGTGAATCCCTGCTGGATAGCCGCGTTCTGCAGCAAGCCGCTGTTGTACATCGGATCGGCGCAGGTCAAGAAGAGCGGCAGGTTGTACGCGCCCGGACCGCACTTGTCAGCGGCGAAGACGAGCACCTGCTCGCTCGGCCGGACCTTGTTGTGCTTGCCCGGATCGTGGTCGAAACTGATCTCGGCCACGCCCGGACCGCAGCCGCGCAGGTTACCGGATGTAGCGTCCTTGAGGAGATCCTGCCCAGCCCCGTGCTGGCCCTGATACTTCGCCACATCCGTTGCTCGATAAAACGCCTCCAAGGCGACGTTCAGGTGGATCACCTCAGCACCTTCTCCTCTGGTGTGTGACATGATCAGGGCCAGGTCATCGCCGGTGAAACAGGTGTGCCCGTCGATGATGACCTTGTCCGTGATCGCCTTACCGAGGACCGACTCGACCGCCTGCACCATCTTCGGCGATGGCCTGGTGTGCCCGCCGCCCGATCCGACATCCGCCTTGATGACAGACAACGTCAACCGCTTTTTCTGGATCATCGCTTTCCCTCGCTTTCTCCCGGCATCGGGCTCGCAGCGACCAAAAACGACAGCGTCCTACGTGCTGTCAAGGAACAACGTATGCTGCATATAGTGATAGGTGGCAGAACTATTGTCAAATCGATCTCAGTAACCTGTGAGCCCTCAGAATTACTGATACGAGAAAACTTTCTGATGATACTGAGGGCTTAATCAAAGACGTGCTAAACTGCCATCCCGTGAACCAGCCGTTTCGCCCTCGCCGACTTCGAAGGTCTTGGTGATGTTTCAAAGTTCAATCAGAGGCATACAAAAAGTCTACTACAAAGTAACTTCCAAAAATTTCCGTCGCGTCCGTACGAGCAAGGATCAGCCCCGCACCAGTCGCTTCGGTGTGGGGGCTAGGGGTTTTCCCTCCGAGATGCCCTTGACACCTCCCCAAAACCCTTCTATACTGTGTGTTGCAATCGATTCTTCGTGGAAAACCTGTTGAAAATCGATTTGACCCTAACCTTAGCGAAATTCCCCATGACCACCCTTACCAGTAAGCAACACACCGGCGGCTAGCCACAATTTTAGCGTGCGCAGACCGCCGTCAGGCGGTTTTTTAGTTCTCGGCAACATTAAACTCCAACTCAACCGGAAGCCGAGAACAACCCCGCACCCGACGAGCCGCAGGCGAGGAGTGGCGCGCGGGTACCGTGAACTCAGTAATTCAGCTCATTACAATCCCCGTGAAGCCCGACGCAGATCTACGATTCATCATTCGTACTATTCGTAGCCATTCGTAGACCTACCTTGCTCTTCAACAACAACGTGGAGGACTCTGTCAACTCGTGCTAGAGGCGACCTTCCAGCGCCAACTGGAGAACGCTTCCTCTTACCATGAGGTGGTGCGGGTCCTCCGAAAATTCGGGGGCTTTCAAGCAACGTGCCTGCGCGCGCAATGAAATTCACAGGCACACTGATCGAAGCGATCATCATCGTAGCGGTCTGAACGCTTGGGTCCCCGACCTTCTTGGCCCCTCCGAAACCGGGCAGCGCGCATCTCAGCTGTCAGAGATGCGGAGCGGTAGCGGAGCAGCTGAGCTCTGCGCGCTGCCCACCCCGGGCCAAGAAACTCACTCGTTAATGGGTGCTGACGCAGATTCTGCCAATGCCTCCCTCGACGACCCATGTAGAGTCGTTGAGTAGCCGGTAGGCCTGCGCTCAGCACCCGCCAGTATCGCGCCGGAACGCCGCTGCGTTCCGCAGTTAACAAGCCTCACTCGACCCGAGTCGTGAGGCGACGCTGAAAAGCGTTCCGGCGCATCTGTCCCGGGCACCGTGCCCTTCCGCTCGTGCGGAGGGGGGGTGATCGCCAGAGCTTCCGCTCAAGGAAGCCACGGTGCCCAACTACTGCTCCGGGACGGAGCGTTCGTGGGGTCTCACGGGCAAGGCGAGCCGCACAGCTTCCTCGCCCAACTCACATCGCTCCGTTCTCGGGGCATCTCTCGCTCTTTAGCAACATTGAATGGTGCCTCGCAGGCACCCTGCGC
>JACQKI010000041.1 GCA_016204645.1 Candidatus Kerfeldbacteria bacterium | reverse complement strand
TACATATCTTTACGGCTGATAATATTCTGCGCGCTAACAACTCCGCCTACTTATCCAAACCTATGGACTTTCTGCGAGACCTGCCAGTCTGGTTAACCTTTGACGTTGATGTTTTCGATCCAGCGCTGATCGGCTCAAGCACTGGCACGCCCGAACCCGGCGGTTTGTGGTGGTACGGCGTGCTCGACATTTTGCAGTCGGCCACCAAAAAGCTCAACATCATCGGCGCTGAATTCGTTGAGTTGCTGCCAAAACCAGGTCAGCACGCGCCGGATTTTGCCGTTGCCAAGCTGATCTATACCTTCCTGAACTACCGCTTCGCCCACAGACGCTAAGCTTTAACGCTGTGACGATCGAGCCAGAGCTCGTAGTCGGCCAGCCAGGGCTGGGGTTAGTAATCTCCGTTCAAATCGCCATTGCCAGTTGCCGGTTTTGGTTCCTGGCGTATTCATCCGCGCCTCGCTTCCGAGATTCAGCGCGTCCGGCAGCGGCACGATCACCGTGTTCGCCCGACTTCCGTAGGCCGCCCGGATCATCTGCCAAGCCACGGTTTTTTCCGTGGCGTGGAAGTACTTAAGGATGTTCTTGCGCTCGTGGCGCTGGGCGTCTTCGTCAAACCAGCCGCGGGTGGTGTTATTGTCGTGCGTGCCGGTGTAGAGTACCGCCCGGCGGCTGATGTTCCCAAGGGCGTGGACGCTGCCGAGATCGTCAAACCCGAATTGCAGCACGCGGACGCCGGGAAATCCTAATTCATTGCGCAGCTTGATGACGTCATCGGTAATGACCCCGAGGTCTTCAGCGATGAACTGGACGCGCGGTAAAGCTCGACGGACAGCCGCAAAGAGTTGCCGACCTGGTACCGCGTGCCATGAGCCGTGCCGCGCGCTCGAACTTCGCGCTCGCACTCCCCAAGCGGCGAGGTAACCTCGAAAGTGATCGAGCCGGACGACATCGTAGAGCGCGAACGACCGGCGGAACCGAGCCAGCCACCAGGCAAACTTCTGACGCCGGTGACGTGGCCAGTCGTAGAGCGGATCGCCCCAGACCTGCCCACGGGGGCTGAAGTAGTCCGGGGGCACGCCCGCCACCAGCCGCGGCCGGCCTAAGCGATCGAGCAAAAATCCCCGCGGATTGGCCCAGGTATCGGCGCTGTCGCGCGTCACATACAATGGCAGGTCGCCAATAATCTCAACGCCGTGCTGATTCGCATACGCCTTCAGTACCATCCACTGACGATCAAACACCCACTGCACAAACTGGTGAAAAATGATCGCCTGTTTATGTCGCTCTCGCCAGAACCGTAAGGCGGACGGCGTACGGCGGCGGATCGGCCCGGGCCAGCGGGTCCACGGAACCGACGTACCAAAGTGCTCCTTCAGAGCGGCAAATAAAGCGAAGTCGCTCAGCCAATGCCGCTGAGCCGTGATGAAACGACGAAATTCCCGTCGTTGCGCCGGCTTACCGGCGACGGTAAACGAGTGGAACGCATCGACCAAGAGCAGCCGCCTGCGCTGCTCAACCGTCCGGTAGTGGACTGGTTCGGCTGCTTGACTCCAGCCCCGGAGGTGCGGTGACAACCACCCGTCGGCAATCAGCCGCTCCGGGCTGATCAGCAACCAGTTAGCGGCCATGGCCGACGATGAGGCGTACGGCGAACCAACATCGTCGGGAACGGTCAGCGGCAGCACTTGCCACAACCGCTGCCCGGCCGCAGCCAACCAGTCAACAAACCGAAATGCCGACGGTCCAAGATCGCCAATGCCAAAACCGCTCGGCAGCGACGTCGGGTGCAGCAGGACGCCGGCCCGGCGCACGTGGAGGTGCATACCCTTACTTTACTTCAGGCGAATGGCGCGAATCAAGTCGTTAATTTGGTCAGCCACCAGCAGGTAGGTCGAGGTCAGCGTGACCATGCCGCGCGGATTGTGGAAGTTGGCCGTGATGGCCGCGCCGTTAGTGCTGCCGCGGCTCCGGGTTCCAGCCAGCAGGCTGATGCTTTGCTTGGCCAAATCGATTTTCCGAATCCGCTGCGTCCCGACCTCACTTAAAAACAGCGTGTTCTTCGGTCCCAACGCCAATGAATCCGGTAAGCTCAAGCGGGCTTTCGACAGCGAGCCGTTGCGATAGCCGGCTTTACCAGTCCCGGTCAGCGTCGTCACCTGCTTGGTTTTGAGCGTGACTACCCGAACGGCGTGGTTTTTCTGATCGACCACGTAGAGCTTTTTGCCGTCGGGGCTGAGCTGCAAGGCCACCGGCGTGTTGAACTGCGCGGTTGAACCGACGCCGTTCGTAAAACCAGCGGTTCCGCTGCCGGCGATGAAGCGCGTTCGGCCGGTGCGCAAGTCGAACGACCGGATGCGGTTGTTCTCGGTATCAGCCACGTAGATGATGTTGCCGCCGCGCGAAACGGCAATTCCCATCGGCCGGTTGAAGTACGCGCAGCCAGCTACGCCCCGGTTCATTTCCAGCGGGCAGGCTCTGCCTTCGGCGTAACCGTTACTGTCGCCGGCGAACTGGTTAATCGCGCCAGCGCCGGCCACGGTCGACATTCGCTGATCGGCCATGGTCAGAACGCGAATGCGGTTGTTGTTGCGGTCGGCAACGTAGAGCTTGGTGCCGTCCGGCGAGCTGACCATCTGGG
>JACQKI010000004.1 GCA_016204645.1 Candidatus Kerfeldbacteria bacterium | reverse complement strand
GCCCTAACCGAGCTGAGTCCCGATACACGTCTATGGGACGAGTATCGAGGATCCTCGACCGCCTCGTGAGGCGGTCGGGACAACGCGCCCAAAGCTAGCTCAGGGTAACAAATCTGTCGGTAATCTTCAAGTCAGCTTGATTGGAACGACGGTCGCGTGGTTTAATGGCAGCATGAAACAGCAGTACCGTGACTTTGCCATTACTCTGGCTAAGCAAGCCGGCGCGATCATGCGCCAGAATTTTACGTTGGGCATGAAACGGGAATGGAAAGGCGACGGTACGCCGCTGACTGCGACTGACACCACTATCAATCAGCTTGTACTAGAAGCGGTGAAGAAAGAGTATCCTGAGCATGGTGTCATCGCCGAGGAAGGTAACAACTATAATGAGCAAGCGTACGTCTGGGTCTGCGACCCGATTGACGGTACCATTCAATTTTCGCATGGCCTGCCGAACTTCACCTTTTGTTTAGCCTTGGTTCGTGACGGTGTCAGCTTGCTGGGCGTCATTTACGACCCGATGCTAGACCGGATGATGGTAGCGGAGCGAGGCCAGGGGGCCTTCTTGAACGGCCAGCCAGCGCATGTCTCCAAGTCAACGTGGACCGACCGCCTACTTATGACTCGTGAGGGCTTGCGGCACACTACCAAGTACGACCTGGACGAAGTGATGCGAACATTAGCCGCGCGGAAGATCACCATGCTGCAGCTGTACGGATCAGGGTATGGCGGCATGCTGGTGGCGCTCGGCGAGCTGGACGGCCTGATTTCGACCGGCCACGATCCTTGGGATTACGCTGCAGTCAAAGTGATCGTGGAGGAAGCGGGCGGAAAGGTGACGGACTTGTTCGGTCATGACCCGCGCTGGGATAAGCCGGTGCAGGGTACGCTGGCCAGCAACGGAATTTTACACGATGAAATCCTCTCAGTGCTTAACCTGAAAGCCTAACCGTCGATTGATTCGGTCAGTTGTTAACTGATGAATCCCCCGGCCTGGAGTTCCCAGAGTTTTTTGTAGAGTCCGCCGGCTTGTGCCAGCAGCGCAGCGTGCGTCCCGCTTTCCGCGATCCGGCCATTTTCGACGACGATAATCCGGTCCATTTTATTGACCGTCGACAGCCGATGGGCAATCACGACTGCAGTCTTTCCCATCATGAGCTTCGCCAAGGCATCTTGGATAAGGGCTTCGACGTGCGAGTCGAGACTGCTGGTGGCTTCGTCCAGGACGAGAATCGGCGCATTCTTGAGGATAGCGCGGGCGATGGCGACGCGTTGACGCTCTCCGCCTGAGAGCCTGACCCCGCGCTCGCCGACGTAGGTACGGTACTGATCAGGGAAGTGCTGGACGAATTCGTCGCAGTGCGCTGTTTTAGCCGCGGCAATCACCTCGTCGTCGGTCGCGGCCGGCCGGCCATAGCGGATATTTTCCATAATCGTCCGGTGGAACAGAATCGGATCCTGGGACACGAAGGCCATCTGCCCACGTAACGAATTTTGCGCCACGGCTGCGATATTCTGCCCGTCGATCAAAATCTGTCCACTGGTGACGTCAAAATACCGGAAGAGCAGACCAACGATGGTGGTTTTTCCGGCCCCCGAAGGTCCGACCAGGCCGACTTTTTCTCCCGGCTTGACGTCGAGTGAGAAGTTTTGAATGATCTCGCGTGTTTGGCGGTACGCAAATGTGACATCGTTAAAGGTAATCCGGCCCTGGCTGACAGTCAGTCCCTGGGCGTTCGGCCGATCAACCACCTCGTGCGGCGTGTTGAGTATCTCAACCATCTCTTCAGCTTCGGCTAGATCCTGGTAGACGCGTTGGACCGTGCGGGAGACTTCCCATAAGTTTGTCATCAGCTGAATCAAATAGGTCTGAACCAAAACGAAGTCTCCAACTGAAAATGTGCCGACCTGCCAGAGTTGAATCCCGACGTAGAAGACGACGAACTCGAGCAGAACCATAAAGCCGCCCTGGAATGCTTCCATGTAGGCTGCCAAGTCCCACGCGAACGTATGGAGTCGACGTTGTTTTGCGGTCAAATCTTTATAACCGGCCAGCTCCATCTGTTGGGCGGTGAAGAGTTTGACGTTGGTGTTATTGGTGATGGTGTCGGCCAGATAGCCGGTAGCCTGCGAATCAACCGCCGAGGCTTTGACGTCGAAACGCAGCTTATACAGCGCGAAGTAGTAGCTGGCCGCTAAGTAGATGACAATCCAAACCGCTACGATACCGCCGATCATCGGCCGCCATATAACGAGCACGCCAACGATGATGACCATCCGGACCACCAGCGGCAACAGGTTAAAGAATAGTCGGTCGCTGATATTTTCGAACGACCGGACCATCCGGCCGACCCTTCGAACGATGGATCCGACGAAGCGGTTAAGAAAGAAGTTAACCGAATGACCGTGCAGGTACTCAAAACTTGTGTTCGACAAATCGGCCATGACCTTGGGCTGAAACCGGTTAACCGCAAACGTCGCGGCCCGCCAGAAGATCCACTCAACTCCGTGGAGGGCCAGCACGATCACAATGATCCGCGTCAGTTCATGTCCGACAGCAGTCTGTCCGCCACTCTTCGCGAGCGTATCAAAAAACAGCTTGTAGAAGTACGGGACAACCGTACTGAGCGCTATACCGCCGATGACTCCGGTAAGCACAAGCCACAACAAGCGCCGATGCACCATGGAGTGTCGGTAGTACAGGCGGAACGTATCGCGTGTGACAGGTTTCATATGACTGCGACCAAAGGCATCGTAGTTTACCAAAAAAATTCAGAAACTGCAAGTCTGGACAAGCCGGTCGCCTGGCCCGCGCTTGGCAATAAGCAGGCTATCTTGAGCCTGCCGAATAGCTGTGCGATACTACAGCCGTGGAGCGGAAATCACGGCAACCCGGACAATCAAAAGCCGGTTTTACCCTGGTTGAGTCAATCCTCAGCCTGTTCGTCGTCTCCATCATGGTGGCCTTGCTGGTCGGACTGGCCAGCACTCGCGACGTCAACCGCCGGGCCGCCCAGCGTTCACAGGCAGCCGCGCTGGCGGATGAGGAAATTAACGCGCTCCGGCGTCTGGATTTTACGCTGCTGACCGACCAGACGAACTGCGTCACGCCGAGCAACTGCCCGTTCAAAAACGTCCTCTACAACGCCGGTAGGTGGGCCGTCGTGGCTGACGGAACAGCTCCTTCGCAGCCCAATGCGCTCGAACTGGCGCTGGCTAGCGGATTTACCAACACTCAATCCGGTCAATTGCAATTTCCAGCCGGCACGTACGGCGACGCGACGTTCACGGTTCAAGTAAAGGTAGCGACTGACAGCGTCTCGAACAGCAACCCGAGCCTCGGCTGGGCAGTCGGCATGACGCTCAGAAGCCGAGATGCAGCCAACGGCTATCGCTTGCGGTTTGCCGAAAACGACGCTGCCGGGGTTTTGACCGACCTGGATACGGTCGCGGCCGGCGTCCAGAACGTCTACTTGGAGAAGATTGCTGGTGGTTCGGCGACGCCGCTCGGTTCAACCAATGTGACGCTGGCCAAAGGTACGTGGTATACGCTGGAAGCCGCGATCACCGGCACGAGTCCGGTGTCGTTCACGATCAAGGTTGACGGCACGACCGTACTGACTAGCAGCGACTCCAGCAGCCCGTACGCCAGCGGCTCGACCGCCTTGATCGGCTGGAACGACGTGCATGCGCTGGTTGACGACGTCCAGGACGGATCGGGCACCTGGAACTTCGACGGCTCGACCGAGCTGCCGCTGGCCTGGGTGCGGCTGGGATTGAACGACCTGCCGGACAGCACGCCGACTACCCTCAACGATAATGGCACGGTTGAAATTGTACCGTACCCGCAGCCGAGCAGCGTCGATTTGAAAAAGGTGACGGTGACCGTGGGCTGGGTTCAGAAGAATACGACGCAGACCTACACCACGACCAGCCTGATTGGTAAAAGCGAGCTCGGATTGTGAAGCGACTGTTACGCAACCAACGCGGCATGACCTTGGCTGAGATGCTGGTTGGGGTTTTCGTGATGGGGATTGCCGGTTGGATCGTCTACGACGTGTACGTCAGCGCCGGCCGCTTTTCCGGCAGCGAGCAGGATCGGATCGAGGTGGACGTCAGCGCCAATCGCGTCTTGACCGTGATGGACCAGTACCTCCGGCAGGCCAAATCAGTCTTGGCGCAGTACCCGACCAGCGGCGCGCCGACGTACACCAGCGGCGACTCGGCCGTGGTCCTGGCCTTGCCGACAACGCTGGCCGGCAATACGCTGCATGCCTCAGCCACGGACATTGCCGTCTTCTACCGAAACGGTACGGCGCTGGTGTTGCTGATCGATGCCGACGAAGGTGCCAGCAGCACTCGGACCGACGGAACGCGCGAAATCACCGCTAACGTCAAAGATGCCTTTTTCCGCTACAATACCGTTGCCGTCACCTCGGCCACCGCCGCCACCGTCCTGCTGCGTACGCAACGGACGGTGCTCGGCGCGCCGTATACCCAAACCGCCTTACTCAACGTTACCTTTAGGAACCATCCGTAACACCATGACTTCCCCGCTGCCAAAGCGCGGACCGGGCCGCCCGCGGCGCCCCAACCAGCCCGTCAAGAAGCGCGGGCCCGGCAGCGCGCTGCTAATGGCCTTGATATTCACGGCGGTGGTGCTGACCGTGTCAGTCGCCATCTTCGACTTCACTTCTTCCGGAGTGCGGCTGACCGGGAAGCGGGTCAACGAGCAGGCCGCCATCCGTTTAGCCGAAGCCGGCGTGGATAAAGCGGTCTGGTGCTTGAATAATCCAAGTGCGCCGCAAAGCGACTGTCCTACAACCAGCGGAGCCTACATTGGAGAATCGAATATTGCATTGGGAAACGGAACATTCAGTTCAGTCGTTTCCGGTAGCGGAAGTTCGCGAACCGTCACGTCGACCGGCACGCTGACCGGCGCAAACGGTGTATCGAAGACCATCAAGGCGACGCTATCTGCTGGCGGCACTGGCGTGGCTTTCCACTACGGCGTGCAGGTCGGTCAAGGCGGTCTCGATATGGACAATAACTCGTACATCGCCGGCGACGTTTATTCGAACGGCAGCATCATCGGCAAAACGACGCAGGCGCAAATACGAGGTACCGCAATCGTCGCCGGCGGAACCGCTCTGAACCCCGATCAGCAGCAGAACGTCCAAACGTCTGATTTCACCGTTGGCAACCCGTCGTCGCAAGAAGACGCAGCCCAGAGTTTCCGGGCCGGAGATTCTAACTACCTCAACAAAGTCAGCTTGTACATCAAAAAGGTTTCGACGCCGAACGACGCGACCGTCAGGATTGTGACCGATACCGCGGGTTCGCCGAGTACGACGGCGCTGACCACCGGCACACTCAACGCCGGGCTGGTAACCGGCACTTACGGTTGGGTCGACGTTACCTTTTCATCAAACCCGGCGCTTTTGAATAACACCACGTACTGGATCGTTCTCGACGCAAACTCGAACAGTTCAAAGTACTACGTCTGGGGCAAGCACGACAACAGCGGCTACGGCAACGGCGTCGGTAAGTACTCGTCCGATTGGGACGCCAACCCTTGGAACGACGCCAACGGCGATTTCGGGTTTAAAACCTGGATGGGCGGCGTGGTGACGAAGCTGAAGTCGATCAAGATTCCCAGCTCGGTCAGCGGTGCAACCGCCCACGCCAACACGATCGAAGGCGTGGACGTCAAGGCGACAATCAAGTGCACGGCCATGACCGGTTCAACTGTTTCCGGAAACGTGGAATGCGGCGCGGTTACCGGTTCGACCATTGCCGGCAATGTAACTGCCGAAAACGTGACAGATTCGACGATTTCCGGAAACCTGACCTGCGAAACGCAGAGCGCGAATACGGTGGCCGGTACGATCAATTGTCCGACATCGGTGACGCCGCCAGCCGACCCCTCGCCCCTGGCCTTCCCGATCTCTGACGGTAACGTCAACCAGTGGAAGGCCGACGCGCAAGCTGGTGTGCCGCCGATTAGTGGCGACCACGTGGTTTCAGCCAACTCTTCGCTCGGGCCAAAAGAGATTACCGGAAACTTGTCTTTCAACAGCAACAACCTGATTCTGACCGTGACCGGAACGATCTACGTCCACGGTACGGTAAGCATTACCAACGGTTCCAAGATAAAGTGCGCCGCCGCGTACAGCGGAGATTCCTGCATTGTCATGGCCGACGGCTCGATCGACCTGACCAACAACGGCATCTTCGAAGGTTCGGGCACGGCCGGCAGCTACGTCATGCTCTTAACGACCAGCAACTGCTTGGGCGTCGCCCAGGCCGGTTGTGCGCCGAATAACTCGGCCATCTACATCGCCAACAACGCCATCGGCGCGATCTTCTACGCTACGCAGGGGCAAATCTACCTCAAGAACGGTGTGGCCCTGACTGAAGCTACCGGGTACAAACTGAAGCTGGAGGAAAACGCCAACGTCACCTACCAGTCTGGGTTAGTCAACACAAATTTCGTTTCCGGTCCGGGTGGGGCCTGGGTGTACAAACAAGGGTCGTACCAGATTTTGTAGGGTAGCAAGCAAAATGTCGAGTCCTAATCCGGTCCCGCCAATCTCAGTCGACAAGGCCAAGCCGGAAAAACTGTTTTACTTCGTGGCGACCGGCACGGTCTACCGCGACGGCAAGTGTTTACTGTTGCAACGCTCGGGCAAAGAAATAGCTCACCGCGGTTTGTGGGGCGTAGTTGGCGGCAAGCTGGAACACCGGGATATGAAAAATGCGCCCCCGACGCGCGTCAATGGCGAGGTCTTGGACTGGGAACACATGGTTGAGGATTTAGTCCGGCGGGAAGCCAAAGAAGAGTGCGGTTTGGACGTCGCTGACTTTCGCTACTTGGATAGCGTGGTGTTCCGTCGGCCAGACGGCGTGCCAGTGGTGTGCGTCAAGTTCGCCTGCAAAGCTGGTCCGGGAGAAGTCGTGATCGCGCCGGAGTTTGATGCCTACGCCTGGGTTGACGGAGCTGAGGTTGACCAGTACGACTGCATTCTCGGCATTCCGGAAGAAGTGCGGCAGACGATTGGGATATTTCAAGGGAATTCTCGAACCTGACCGAACGTAGCTAACATCCTTGACAGTTACTTGGCAGCGTGTACAATTGAGGTAGCGTACTCTTCCCCCACGGGAAACCAATAGTCACAAGTCGCTACCTTCCGGCAAACGCGGTTGTTGACCCTCACGTGTGCAACAATTATTTTTGGTAACTATTTTTACATTAACACCGAGAGGCCCTATGAAAAGAATAACCACCGCACTCGCAACAATCTCGCTCCTCGTGCTGCCGGTGTCGAACATCTCCTCAGAGGAGATTATGCCGTATGAAATGGACGACGGCGGTGGAGGCGGTAATGGTGGCCAGTGTTCCCCACGAATCGTGAAGGACCTCGGCCTTGATCAACCCGCCGGTATTATCCGGGCGGGCAGCGCCAGCCCTGGTTTCAGCGCTCCCCAACAAGCACTGACCGGGGACGTCGACGGCAACGGGACCGCCGACCTGATCGTGACCGGACCAGCAGCTGGCGTCAAGCGCTACGTAGCCGTATTCTTCGATGCCACCTTGTCGTCTCTGAGCAGTCGGAGTTTCTCGTCGGCCGACTACAAAATTCTCTCGCCAAAGCAGTATCCGTGGCTCGGGGACGTGGTGAAAAAACACCAGATGCAGTGGTTGGCAGTCGGGGACGTGAACAACGATCAATTCGACGACATCATTTTCAGCATGCCGACGATCTACCTTGGCCGTGACGCCCAGAACAACGAGCTGCGCGACGATCGGGGCGAGGTGTACGTTGTGCTCGGCAATACTAGATCAAACCTCGGTGTCGTTCGCGACCTGGCTACCCAGCCAGCTGACTTCACCTTTGTCGGCGCTGACGACGGAGATCACGCCGGCTTCGGACTGGGGACAGGCGACATCAACGCTGATGGACGAGACGACATCATCATCGGCGCGCCACAGGCGGACGGACCGGGTAATGCGTTCACCGACGGCGGAGAAGCCTACGCGATCACCAGTATCAACTTCGGTCAAGGCTCGATGGCGCTGACTCAATCCAACGTCAATCTGTACCTGTACGGTGAAGCCGGGGAG
>JACQKI010000040.1 GCA_016204645.1 Candidatus Kerfeldbacteria bacterium | reverse complement strand
GTCCGGCTGCGGAAATCAGCGCCCAGGCTGGCAGCCGGTTGTCCTTGATTACCGCGGCGAAGCGCTGACGCAGCCGTTGATCGTCCGGCGTAAGGCTGACGTTTTTGAACAGGCAGCCGGCGCTCGGGACCGCCAGCGGCTGGTGAGCCTGCTTGTACGCAGTATACTCGGCAATCCGCCGACGGGAGGCAGCGACATCGCCCGCCGCCAGCTGGCACTCGACTTCAGCCACGACTCCGCCCGTGTGCTTGAGCCGGCTGTCGCGGTAGCCGAACCGCAGCTGCTCGGCAGTCCACGATTCCAGTCTACCCCGGTCGGTTACGACCGTACAGGACCGAACGATGTCGCGCATCTCGCGACCGAACGAACCAGCGTTGCCACGGACTGCGCCGCCGACCGAACCGTAGATGCCGACGATGAATTCCATGCCGACTAACCCGGCTTCTAAGCAGCGGCTGGCAAACTGTCCGGTGTTCATTCCGGCGCCGACCTTGACGACGTTCCCGGTCCGTGAGAATTCGGCGTTGCGGACCTGAATCACCGCCCCGCGGTAGCCAGCGTCCGGGAAGACACTGTTGGCGCCTCCTCCGAGTACGACCCACGGAATTCTCAGACGACGCACGGCTCGTATGGCCGCAGTTAATTCGTTGACCGCACGGCAGACTACGAATACATCGGCCGGCCCTCCGAGCTTAAAGTGGCTGTGCTTGGCGATCGGCTCGCCGAGGCGGACCTCGGCCACCGCCGACGCCAATACGCGCAGCAGCTTCCGGTTGTGGTGAATCGGCCCGAGTTGCTCGACCTGACGGGCAATGACCTCAGCTGCATCTGGCCGTGCGAGCGCCCGGACGTTACGGGACAAACGCGACCGGGCGTCCGCGTCGTCGTACAACTCTCGAATCGCCTGCTCGAGCCGTGCCCGGTCCAGGGTACGCTCGTCGAGAACCACGGCCGCGTCCTGACGGGCAAAGTAGGCTGCGTTGGCTTGCTGGTGGGAATCCGGAATCGGGATGACGATGGCTGGCTTACCCAGGGCTGCGATTTCGCTCAGGCTCGAGAGGCCGGCGCGGCAGACGACGATGTCTGCCACGGCGTAGGCGTCGGCCATGCCATCGACGAGAAAATTAAAGCTGTGGTAGTTGGGGTGGGTAACCCTAAACTGGTCTTGGCGGCCGCCGGTCACGTGAAGAACCTGAAAACGCTTTACCAGGTTAAGCCCGGCTTCAGCGACTAGTTGATTCAGGCGCAGCGCACCAGTACCGCCCCCGAACGCCAGCACCACTGGCAGTGTTTTATGCAGCCCGAACCGACCGAACGCTCGACGCCCATTGCCAGCCAACAGTTCAGTGCGAATCGGGTTACCGGCGACCGTCGTCTTGCCAGCCGGGAAACGAGACGCAGTTTCTGGAAAGGCCACGGTCACCGCTGTCGCTACCGGTGCGCACAAACGGTTGGCTAGGCCGGGTTGCACGTCTTGCTGGTGGATCAAGCTCGGAATGCCGAGCAAGCGCCCGACGTACACGACCGGAACGCTGACGTAGCTGCCGACGCTGATGATTGCGTCCGGCCGGAACTGTCGCAGCAGGCGCCAGGCGTCGATGGCGCCCAGTACCAGCTGGACGGCGTCGAGCAGGTTGAGGATTGAGAAGTACCGTCGCAGCTTGCCGGCTCGAATACCGCGGTACGCCAGACCGGCTTGACGCGCAAACTGCTGCTCCGGTCCTTGCTGCGTACCAATCAGCAGCAGGTCGGCATTCGGATTGCCCTTCCGCAGGGCGCCGGCGATTGGTAGCAGCGGTACGGTGGCACCGCCCGTGCTGCCGCCAACCAGTACCACCCGTAGCGGAGGTCGCGGGCTAGCGGGCATAGCGGGAAATGTTAGCCAGAACGCCGATGGCGGCGCAGGACGTAATCAGCGCCGTACCTCCGTAGCTGACGAACGGTAACGGAATTCCGGTCAGCGGCAAAACTCCGGTCAGCGCGCCGATGTTGATGAACGCCTGGAACCCGAACCAGGTCGTAATTCCAGCCGCTAAGATCCGGCCGAACTCGTCGGGCGCGTGGCGGGCCACCCGGTACCCCCGCAGCACAAAAGCGACGAACAGCGCCAGCAGCCCGACGACTACGATGAAGCCCAGCTCTTCGGCGACAATGGCAAATATCGAGTCGCTGGCGGCCTCTGGCAGGTAATCGAACTTTTGCCGCGAGTGGCCGAGCCCTAAACCGAACAAGCCGCCCGAACCAATCGCTAGCAGCGCCTGATTGATGTGGTAGCCGATCCCCTGCGGGTCGAGCTGTGGGTTCAAAAAAACCAGAAATCGGTTGACGCGGTAGCCGGCGGTCTTGATGAGCACCGCAAAAGCGGCAACCGCGAAGACGCCGATCATGGCTATGTCACGCAGCGGCGCGCCAGCCACGAAGTAGCTCGACAGCGCAATCAGCGCGATGATGGTCATGGTGCCGATATCCGGTTGGCTGATGATGAGTAACGTAATGGTACTCAGAATTGCTAAGAACGGCCACAGGCCGTAGGCCCGATCGTGGATGCGGTGTCCGCGTTCGCTCAGCCAGCCGGCCAGGTACACCAGGAACATCAATTTCACCAGTTCAGCCGGTTGAAAAAATACCGATCCGATCTGAATCCAGCGCTTGGCCCCGAGCAGCTCTCGGCCTAATCCAGGTACGAAGACTGCCACCAGCAACCCGATCGACAGGACCAGCAGCGGAAAAGCGACTGCGCGCCACTGGCGGTAGTCGATCCGAACAGCCACGCTGAAGACCAGAATCCCGATCAGCACGCTCAAAAGCTGGCGTTTCAGGAAGTAGGTGCTGTCGCCGTACTCCTGGTAGGCCACGACGGTGCTGGCGCTGGACAGCGCGATCAGGCCGAAGACTAGGATCGCGGCTACGATCAGCAGCAAGGTCGTATCGATCGGGCGGGCGGTTCGGTTCATGGTCGGAGCCTCGAAACGGCTCGACGGAATTGATCGCCGCGGTCAAACTCGTGCCTGAACAGTCCAAAGCTGGCCGCGCCGGGACTCAAAACGATCGGCTGCCGCGGTCGTGCCATGCTGGTCGCTCGTCGGACCGCATCCCGCATGGAGGAAGCCTGGGTACGCTGACCGGCGTACCGAACACGGCGCAGCTCTTTGAGCAACTTGCGGGAGGCCGTTCCGGGCAGCAGCACCAGCGGAGTCCTGCGGCGAGCCAGCGATTCCGCCAGCATCCGAAAACGTAACCGCTTATCTGTTCCGCCCACGATGAACAGGCCGTCGGGGAAGGATTCGAGCGCGGCCAGCGTAGCGTCTGGCGTAGTCGAGGCTGAATCATTAACCACGGCATGGCCGCGCCACCGCCGAACCAGTTCCTGGCGGTGGGGTAGGCCCGGCAACCTCAGGAGCGTGCGCCGAATGGCTGAAGCCGGGACGTTCAGGGCACGGGCCGCTGACACGGCTGCTAGCAAGTTGGACTGCCTGGCAGGGTCGGATTGAATATTTTTCGTCCACGTGACGAGCACGGCCCGTCGCCCCCCCCGCTGCTCAACCAACTTGGAACCGGTGCTGAAGAGGCTCCAACCAGGAGGGTGGGCGACGCGTGAAAACCAGATTACCGTGGCCGGCGTCATCTGCCGAACGGCCCGCGCCCGTGACGAATCGTAATTCAGGACGGCGAAGTCCCGGGGTGTCTGGTACCGGAAGAGGTTGTACTTGGCCGCCGCGTAGTGGCTGAGCGTACGGTACCGATCGAGGTGGTCGACTAGCAGGTTGGTCATGACTGCCAGGTGCGGGCTGCGGGCAGCGTCAGGCAGAAATTCTAGCTGGAACGAGGAAAGCTCGAGGACGACAATGTGCTTCGGCGTGAGCCGATGGAGCAAGCTCAGCATCGGCCTGCGTGCAATGTTGCCTGACAAAACGACGCGGTTAAACCGGCGCCGCAGCATTTGATACAGCCAGAAGGCGACCGACGACTTTCCCCGTGTACCGGTCACGCCGACAACCAGGGCCGGACACAAGCGAAGAAACAGCGATAGCTCATTGACGATCGGCCGGCTCAGCTGCCGAGACAAGCGCATGACGGCACTTGCCGACGGTACTCCTTGATTCTGGTACACCACATCAGCCCACTGGACGTCTGCTCGACGGTGGCCGCCGAGGTGGTACTGGACCGGTAGTCCGCGGAGTCGGCGGATCGTCGGCGCGAGCTGGCCAGCCGGCTTGCGGTCGGTTACGCGAACACGCGCCCCTCGCCCTACAAACCACCTAACCGCGCTGGCTGCTCCACCGTGGAGTCCTAATCCGACGACTAGCACTCGACGGCCGCGGTGGAAGGTGAAGGGATCGCGTAGCCCGGCCACCACCACCAGCGAACGCCGCCGAGTCGCGGCCTGACGCCGGGCTGAGGGCAGTCGCGGGCGATCGTGAATGGTGCAGTGCTGGCTGATCTCGAGGTGCGACCTCGGCACGCCAGCTGTAACGGCTTGGAGCACGGCCGCCCGCCGGAGGTTTAGAAACGTCCCTTCTTTCCGGTGGATGACAGTTGACCCGCCGAATCGCTTGAAAAACTGCTGCGCCCGACGGTCGCGTGAATGAGGAACGTCGTAGCAGCACGGTCCAGCCGACGGTCCAAACCACATCCACAAAGATCGAGGAGCGGTTGCGTGGGCAGCCATGGTTCGAACAAGGGCATCGATTACCCCGCTCACCAACCCACGCCATCCAGCATGCGCGACCCCGACCAGTCGCTGAACTGGATCGTAGGCCACCACCGGAACGCAGTCAGCCGTGAAAACCCCGAGCGACTGGCTGTTTCTGTCCGTTACCAAACCATCAGCCCTGGGTACGAATCGGCCAGGGGTCGGGCGTAGGCCAGGTACAAACACCACCCGGCGCCCGTGGACCTGCTCACCGAACACGACCTTCTCCGGAGGTACCCCCAGCTGCCGAAAAAAATCAGCCCGGCGGCGGTCAACGCGTGGACCGGCTGCGCGAACAAACCGTTGCCGCCCCTGCCAGACAGCGCGCGCACCAACGACCAGCTCCGGAAAACGACTAAACAGGCGCGGCCGGATGATAGCCGGTCGGGTAAGCACGCTCATAATCAGTATACCTACTATACCACCAATCGCGCGATCGGGCTAGGTCACGCCGCGATCTATCAAAAAGAGAATGAACCCGATCACCGCTGAAACAGCCGAAACAATCCAAAAACGCATTACGACTTTAGGTTCTGGCCAGCCAATCGCCTGAAAGTGATGGTGGATCGGAGCCGAGCGGAACAGCCGGCGACGATCCCACAGCTTTGAGCTGACCTGGACGATCACCGACAAGGATTCAACAACCAGCAGCGCGGCGATCACCGGCAGCAAGAGCGCAGCATTCGTCAACATCGCGACCACACCAAGCGTAGTTCCGAGACCCATTGCGCCGGTGTCGCCCATGAAGAAGCGGGCCGGGTGGATGTTGAACCACAAAAACGCCAGCAGGCATCCGACGATCACGCCGCAGAATGTCGCCAGGTGGAACCTGCCCTGGACGAAGGCGATGGCCCCGAACGTCGCGAAGGTCGACAGCAGAACCCCGCCGGCCAATCCGTCGAGCCCGTCGGTAATGTTGACCGAGTGCGACGTGGCAACGATGATGAAGATGAATATCGGGACGTACCACCAACCGATGTCAAAGTTACCGACAAAGGGTACGTGGATGGTCGTCCAATCGAGTTTTGCCACGAACCACCACGCGCCGACCGCCGCGATCAAGCTGTAAATCATCAGCCGGTGTCGGACGCGCAGGCCGCCGACGTTGTTCGTCCGCCGAATGTCAAACCAATCATCGGCCAAGCCAACCAGCGAGGCGGCGACCAAAGCTCCCAACGGCAGCAGCGTTTCGGCGCGAGTTAAAAAATTAAACTGGTGCCAGAAGCGTAGCCCGAGCACCCGATCTAAAAACCACGGCACCAACGCCAGCGCCAGGGTCGTGACCCAGATTAAGACCCCGCCCATAGTCGGCGTTCCCTGCTTCTGCTGGTGCAGTTCGGTAAAAACCGGCGTCTGCCCAGAGGCGCGGATTCGCTTGCCTAAGCGATGCCGGTAGAGGAAGTTGGTCAGCAGCGGGGTCCAGGCCACGGTAACCACGAAGGCCGCCGCTGTCAACACGAAGAGCGCCACGATTGACGAGTCAACCGGCTTCATGACAGCGGGCGAAAGGTCAAGATTGCGGCCCCGACTAGCATCAGCTCTAGGACGGCCGTAATGAGCATAACCAAGGTTGCCGACACGCGCTGCTGCTCGACCAGGGCTGCGAACAGTCCGATATTCAGGAGCAGCATGACGGTCCCGGACAGCGGCAGCAGGTAGGCCACGAACCACGGTCCGATTCGATCGATGCCGAACGTGGTGGTATAGTGGAGCGGTATGGGGTCGACTTGCGGGCGCACGCGGATGAGTACGTACAACCACTGTCCGAGGTTCAACGTCGCAGCTACCGTCATCACGAACGGAAGGCCGCGCAGATGCCTAATTTTCGTTAATCCGCGAACTGGCGAAGTGAGTCGCATACCGTGATGAAGTTAATCGTGCGTCCGTCAGTCTTGGTGCTGGTGCTGCTGGCGACGATGTTCGCAATCGAGGTGAGCACCGCCGCTACCGAGTCACCGGTGATTGATGAAGCCGTTCACCTGACCGCTGGCTTGAGCTACTGGCAAACTGGCGACTGGCGACTAAACCCCGAACACCCGCCCTTACTCAAGCTACTCAGCACCTTTCCCCTGCTGTTTACCTCGGCTTCGATTCCAACCGACCACCCATCCTGGATCGCATGGAATCAGTGGGAACTGGCCGACTACTTCCTGTACCACAGCTCCGTGCCCGCAACCACGCTGCTCTGGCTTGCTCGCTTGCCGATTATGCTCCTGAGCCTCGGGTTGGGCTGGCTGATCTACCGGGCCAGCCGCGAACTCTTCGGCGGCTGGGGCGGAGTCATCAGCCTGAGCTTTTACGTGTTCGACCCGAACCTGATCGCCCACAGCCGCTACGTCACCACTGACCTGGGTTTTACAGCCATTGCGTTTCTGAGTATATACTGCTTAGCCAGGCTGCTGCAACAACCCTCCAGCCGCCGGTTTCTGGTTTTCGGGATAGCGCTCACGGCCGCCGGACTCAGTAAATTTTCCGGCATCGCACTGCTGATCGCCGCAGCAGCTGCCTGGTTAGTCCTGGCGTTGCTCAAGCCCGCGCAGCCGTTCGCACGAGCTGCATCGGTTGGGCGCTGGCTGCTGATCGGGCTACCGGCCGCCGCGCTGCTGACCTGGGCGATCTACGGATTCGACATTCGCCGCCCGGCCGATGATCCCCGAATCCGTCAGCTGTACTCGCAGCGTGAAACGCTGCTCCAAACTGCCGATGTAACCAGCCTTCCGCCGCTCGAACGATTCGCCGTCGAGCAGCTCGGTGACCGAACAAAAAGCATCGGCGCGTGGTTGGAAAACGCCAGCCAGTACCGGCTACCGGGGTACGCCTTCTGGCGCGGCTTGTTCGCGGTCATCGGCCACAGCGTCGGCGGACAAGAGGCCTACCTGCTCGGCCACTACCGCGACCGCGGCTGGTGGTACTACTTCCCAGTTGCGTTTGCAGTTAAAACACCGCTTCCGACCTTGGTCGGGTTGACATCGGTGGCGATAATCGGTGCCTCCGCAGCGTGGTCCATGCGGCGTCGGGCGCAGTCGTGGCGTTCGACTGTTGCTGCCGTCGATACTCGACTGCTGCTGTACGGGTTGGTTCCGACGATTTTTTTCATACTCAGCATGAGCTCAAACCTTAACCTCGGCTGGCGGCACTTGATGCCGATTTACCCATTTATATTCGTCCTGCTCGGCGGATTAGTCCGCCTCCCCTCGCCACGGCCAGTCCTCGCCGCTGCAGTCCCCGTCGCGTTGGTGGCTAACCTGGCCGTGATTCAAGTTATCACCTACCCGAACCAGCTCGGCTACTTCAACGCATTAGTCGGCGGTTCGGCAAACGGCCCGCGTTACTTGCTCGACTCAAACCTCGATTGGGGTCAGGATTTGCCAAAGCTGGCGCGCTTCATCCAGAAGCACAACTTGCCGGCCTTACCGTTCGCGTACTACGGTCGGGCCGAGCTCCGGTACTTCGTTCCGAACGCTACGCCGCTGCCATCGACCGAAGAGGTTGCGCACAGCGGTCGACCAAACGGCCTGGTCGCCATTAGCATCGGCGAACTGTTTCGACGCGACGGACGCTACCGATGGCTGTGGGCATTCCGGCCGATCCAAACGATTGGTTCGAGTATTTACGTGTACCGGATTTGAACGGTCTTCCGTTATCCTTCCGATGGTTGACTTCGGGTGCCCGGCGTGATATAATAGCGACATCAAAACTTAAAAATTGCCGGTGATCAATCAAAAAAAACTCTACAACATTTTGAGCAACAGCAACGTCATAGCTTCTGACGCGCTTGAAGCTGCAATCCAGGAATCAAAGAACCAACGGACCGACGTAGCGCAAATTTTGGTCAACAAAAACCTGGCCTCTGAAACCATCCTGTATGAAACGATCGCATCAGGCCTCAAGCTTCCGTTCGTCGACCTGTCGGCAGCCAAAATCCGCCGCGACATTTTAACCATCGTGCCCGAACCGATCGCCCAGCTGCACCACATCGTTTCGTTCGACAAAACCGACAAGGCGCTGAAAGTCGCGACCCTCGATCCTGATGACATCCAGACCTTCGAGTTTCTCGAGAAGAAGGTCGACCTGCCGATTGAAATCCACTTGACGACTCCGTCGGGGATCACCTCAGTACTCAAGCAGTACCGCAAAGGCTTGCGCGCCGAATTTCGCGAAATCACCGCGGAACAGGTCGAGGGGGCCGGGCCGGAAAACCTGAAGCAGCTGGCCGAAGACGTTCCGGTCGTCCGGATCGTCGACACGCTCCTCGAGCACGCCATCTTCGAGAACGCTTCGGACATCCACATCGAACCAACCGAGAAAGACACCGTCGTCCGCTACCGGATTGACGGCATTCTGCGTGACGTCATGGCGCTGCCGAAACAAATCCAATCCGGCGTCGTCGCTCGGATAAAAATCTTAGCCAATCTGAAAATTGACGAGCACCGCTTGCCGCAGGATGGTCGCTTTAAGATCGAAACCGACGCGCAGCGGGTCGCCTTCCGGGTGTCGATTTTACCGGTTTTCGACGGTGAAAAGATCGTGCTGCGGGTGCTCAACGAGTCGGCTCAAGCACTGACCCTCGAGCAGCTCGGGTTACAACCGCATCCGATGGAGCTGCTGCAGCGCAACATCTCGAAACCCCACGGCATCATCTACGTCACCGGCCCGACCGGTTCCGGTAAAACCACGACCCTCTACACCATCATCACCAAGCTCAACACGCCGTCGGTCAACATCTCTACCATCGAGGATCCGATCGAGTACCGGATGCAGCGGGTGAACCAAACGCAGGTCAATCCGAAAATCAACCTAACCTTCGCGGCCGGATTGCGCTCGCTGCTGCGCCAGGACCCGAACATCATCATGGTGGGTGAAATCCGGGACACCGAGACGGCCGAGATCGCGACGCACGCAGCCATGACGGGACACCTCGTGCTGACCACCCTCCACACGAACGACGCCGTCACCACCCTGCCGCGCCTAACCGAAATGGGCGTGCCGAGCTTTCTGGTCGCTTCGACCACCAACCTGGTGATTGCCCAGCGTCTGGTCCGGAAAATTTGCACCCACTGCATCGAGAGCTACACGCTCACGCGAACCGCCATCGCCAATCTGGCTAAGCAAATCAACCTCCAAAACATCCTGGATGTGCTCGAGCACGAAGGCGCCATTGCCTCGGCCAAGCAAGCACCGGAGACGCTGCTGTTCTACCGCGGCCGTGGCTGCCGACAGTGCGGTGATTCAGGCTACAAAGGCCGGATTGGGATTTACGAACTGCTCGAGGTAACCCCGGCGGTTAGCGACATTATTCTCCGCCGCGGAAACGCCGACGAGCTGATGGCGCTGGCGGTCAAGCAAGGCATGCTGACGATGCTGTACGATGGCTTCTTGAAAGCCAAGGCCGGAACCACCACCATCGAAGAAATATTACGGGTCACCAAGGAGTAGCATGCCTGAATTCGAGTACATCGCCCGGTCAGCGGCCGGGCAAGCCGAACGGGGTCGGATGATCGTACGGGACGTAGCCGAGCTGACGCAAAAACTGAGCGAGCGCGGACTCGTGCTGACCGGTTCCTCGATCGGCAGCGCCAAAACGGGCATCGGCTGGCTTGGTCGGCTGCAGTCCGTGCCGATGGTGCAGCGCATTTTTTTCACCCAGTACCTGCACGTCATGATCCGAGCCGGCTTTTCAATCGCGCGCGCCCTCGATACGCTGGCCCAGCAAACCACAAACAAGTACTTTCGCACAGTCATTCATGAGCTGCAGCACGACGTCGAAGCCGGCATGGCGTTCTCCAAGAGCCTGGCCAAGCACCCGCGGGTCTTCAGCGAGCTGTACGTCAACATGGTGGCGGCCGGCGAAGCGAGCGGTAAGCTCGACGAAGTTCTCGATCGCCTATCGCAAAAAATGAAGAAAGATCACGGCCTGATCGCCAAGGTTAAAGGCGCACTCACCTACCCGGTCATCATCGTGATCGTGATGGTGGCGGTCGCCATCTTGATGACGGTGGTGGTGATTCCAAAGCTGACTGAAATTTTCGTTGAGAGTGGCGCTGAACTTCCGCTCGCCACGCGGGTGCTGATCGGGATTTCCGGCTTCCTCGTTCAGCAGGGTCTGCTGGTGGCGATCGGAGCGGTCGGACTGCTGATCGTGCTCGCACGTTTGGCTCGAACCGAGCGGGGCCGGGCCGCGCTCGATAGCCTGCTGCTACGGGCGCCGATCATCGGCCCGATTATCAGAAAAATCAGCTTGGCTCGATTCAGCCGTTCCCTAGCGTCGCTGCTGGAGACGAACATTCCAATCATCGAAGCTTTCTCGATTATCAGCCGGACCATGGGTAGCATCCACTACCGTCAAGCACTCGAGCTGACCGGCGCCAGCTTAAAATCAGGAACTGCCATCGCCAAGAATCTCGAACGTTTCCCCCGGCTATTTCCCCCGCTCACGCGGCAGATGATCGCCATCGGTGAAGAGAGCGGTTCGCTCGACACCATTGCCAGTGAGCTGGCCACGTTTTACGAAGACGAAGTCGATCAAACCATGTCGAACTTGTCGTCAATCATCGAGCCGGTCCTAATGCTGGTGCTCGGCCTGGGCGTGGCCGGCATGGCTATTTCCGTAATACTTCCAATTTACTCACTCTCTCAGCAAATTGGCTAAGCTACGACTGAGCACGTGGCTGAGCGATCCGGCGAAACAGGCCATCAGTCTCGACTTAACCGGACACGCCATTCGCTTCCTCCGACTCCGGCGTCGCGGTCGGAACGCGGAAGTGGTTCGATACGGTAGTTTCCCGCTTCCTGCCGGCACTGTTCAGCACGGCGGCGTCGCCAACGCGAACGCGCTGCAGCAACAGATTTCGAGCCTGGTCGACAGCAAGCTGGTCGGCAAACCTAAACCGCAGGCTGCAGTTATCGCCATCTCCGAGCACCACGCCTTTTTGAAGTTTCTGGAACTGCCGTCCGGTTCACCCGCGGACTTCAATGAGGCAGTCCGCTGGGAGGTGACGCAGCACATACCGTACGAGCTAAAAGACTTAAACCTGGACTGGGTATCGCCGTCGGTCGATCACCAAGCACCGCCCGGAGCCTTGGTGGTAGCAGCGCCCCGAGAACTAGTTGAATCGTACGCCCAAACTCTCGAGCTGGCAAAGGTCACGCCGCTGGCGATCGAATCGTCATCGCTTTCGGTCAGCCGAATGTTCGTCAATCAGCTGCCGGTCCGCGCATCGTCGTTGCTGCTGACCATCGGCGAGCTGGAGAGCAGCGTCACCCTGGTCCAAGCCAAAGTGCCGATGTTTACGGCCATGGTCCGGCTCACCGCCGACGAGTTGACCGCCCAAGCAGCCGCCCAGTACAAATTATCAGTGGATGAAGCTCAGCGAGCGCTGTTCGCCTTCGGACTGTACAAGTCTCGCGCCCGCGGCGTCATCCGGGAACTGATTCGCGACCGTGTCAATGAACTGGCCTCACGCCTACAAGAAGTCGCAGATTTTTACCACGACCATTTTTCAAACCCGGCTGACGTGACTTCAATTCTGATCTGCGGACCAGGTGCCCAAATTGCCGGGCTGGCTGATGAGCTTGGCAGCCGATTAAAGCTTGAGGTGCTGGCTGCCAACCTGCCGACCGGGATTCGCGTCTCAAAAGCTGCCAACCAGTTTACCACGCGCCTGCTCGAGTACAGTATTGCACTCGGCGCCGGACTACGATTAATTGACGGTCGTTCCGGACATGGGTAACTTAGCGCTCAACCTGCTCGATCGCGAGCGCAGAGCCAGGCTGGACGAGCTGGCTCAAGCGCGGATGATCGCCGGCCTCTCAACCTGGCTGCTGGTCATCGCCCTACTGACCACGGGCGGGCTGATCGGGTGCAACCTGTACCTCGAATCCCGCCTCGACCAGGAGCAAACCCAGCTAGCCACGGTCAAGCGTACGGCCCGCGGCGGGGCGCTCTCGCTGATTGAGTCGACGGAGCGCTTCAATCAGCAGCTGTCCGCCGTGTCGCCCATCGCCGCCGACCCGGCGGTAGACCAGCTGCTGATCGTTCTAAGTCAATCGCTCCCGAGCGGCGTCCGCCTAACCGCACTCTCGGTTTCCGTAACGAACCGAGAAATTTCCTTGTCGGCGGTGGCCGCCACACGCAATGCTATTCCGGAGCTGGAGGGCAGCTTGAAATCAATTCCCGCCCTGAGCGACGTCGCCCTCCGCTCCAATCTTAACGAACGTACCAACGTCAACGTTAGCGCAAACGCTGTCTTCAGTCCTGAAACGCTCAACCAACAATGAAGTCCGTACGACCAAGCGTCATCATCGCCGGACTGGGCCTGGCCACCGTCGGCTTGGTCGTGATCCTCGGC
>JACQKI010000037.1 GCA_016204645.1 Candidatus Kerfeldbacteria bacterium | reverse complement strand
GCCGTGATTATCACCCTGATCCTGCTCGGCAAATATCTTGAAGCCAAAGCCAAGGCCGGTGCCAACGAGGCGATTCGAAAACTGGCCGGACTGGCGGCCAAAACCGCCCGGGTGCTGCGCAACGGACAGGAAGTCGAACTGCCGATTGACCAAATCCGGGTCGGCGACCTGATCAGCGTACGGCCGGGTGAAAAAATCGCGGTCGACGGCGTGGTTACTGCAGGCCAGTCGGCCGTCGACGAATCGATGGTTACCGGCGAAAGCATTCCCAACGAGAAACGTCCGGGCAGTAGCGTGTACGGCGGTACGGTCAATGCCAACGGCACGCTGACGTTCAGGGCGACCAAGGTTGGTCAACAAACGCTCTTGAGCCAGATCATTCAGTTGGTCGAGGAAGCGCAGAGCTCGCAAGCGCCGATCCAGCGGCTGGCCGACAAAATCTCCGGCATCTTTGTCCCGATCGTCATCGGTATCGCTGTGGTGACGTTTCTGGCCTGGATCATCTTCCCGCCGGCTGGCGTCATCCCCTTGAGCTTTGCCCTGATTCTGGCAGTCACCGTCCTGATCATCGCCTGCCCTTGTGCGCTCGGCTTAGCCACGCCGACTGCGGTCATGATTGGCGTTGGTAAGGGCGCCGAGCACGGCATTCTGATTCGCGATGCCGAAACGCTCGAGACACTGCACAAAATCGATACTGTCATTTTTGACAAAACCGGCACGGTTACCACGGGCCACCTGGGTGTTACCGATGTCCTTGGCCAGGACAACGCTTTTCAACTGGCTGCTTCCTTGGAGGCCAAGAGCGAGCATCCAGTGGCCAAAGCGATCGCGGCCGAAGCCAAAGGCCGCAACCTGGCGCTGTTGCCAGTCGAACAATTTCAAAATCACCCAGGCCGCGGTGTGGCTGGGAATATCCAAGGTCAACAGGTAGTAGTAGGATCACCGACATTGCTCGCTGAACTTAACGTCAGTTCTGAAAGCCACCGTCAGAATCTTGAACGATTGGCTACACAAGGCAAAACCGCCGTACTGGTCGGCGTCGGCACAAACAGCATCGGCGTGGTGGCCGTGGCTGACACCATCAAGCCGTCCAGCCGCCAAGCGATCGAGCAGCTGCGCGCCATGAATATTGCCGTCTACCTGATTACCGGCGACAACGCAATGACGGCCGCCAGCGTCGCTGAACAGGCTGGAATTGCCGAGGGCCACATCCTGGCCAATGTCCTGCCGCAGCACAAAGCGGCCAAGGTCAAAGAACTGCAGTTGCAGGGCAAACGCGTGGCGATGGTTGGAGATGGAGTTAATGATGCGCCTGCACTCGCGCAAGCGAGTGTCGGCTTGGCCATGGGTTCGGGCACTGACGTCGCTCGTGAAGCCGCCGGCATTACCATCGTCGGCAACGACCTCCAGCAAGTTGCGACCGCCATCCGGCTTTCCAAAACAACGCTGCGCAACATCAAGCAAAACCTGTTCTGGGCGTTTATCTACAATATCCTCGGCATTCCCGTTGCTGCCGGCGTACTCTACCCGTTCTTCCTGTTGACGCTCAGCCCGATTATTGCCTCGGGCGCGATGGCCTTTTCCTCCCTGTTCGTGGTCCTCAACTCGCTTCGACTAAAGCGTTTTGCCACGGTATACTAGCAATCAGGCATGACTCCCCGCGGCGAACCACTCGTCAAAAAAGATATGACGACCGACCCGGTCTGCGGTCGGATGCTGACCGCCGATCAGGTTAAGCACCGATATACCTGGCGCGGCGAAACCTTCGGCTTTGATTCAAACTGGTGCTTTCAGCAGTTCATCCAGGATCCGGAAAGCTACCACGAGACCGACGAGCGAGACGATTGATTGGACGCCGCAGCTGGTCGAGTTCGCGCCAACGGGCTGCGATTAAACCGTTTCGGCTGGGTTCCGTAGCCTAGCACCAACCTCTTGACAGCCTGTATGGGCTGCTTTACTATATTTAAATAGTTGTTGAAACATTTATTTACTCGTATGCTCGACCTTCGTTCTGACGAAGCCCATCGTTTGCGGAAGGCTTTAATCAAGGATCCGGTAGCTGAAAAAGCCCTGGCTTTTTCCTTGCTGAGTGACCCCAGTCGGTACCGTGTTCTCAAGGCCCTGGCCCTCCACCCCGAACTCTGCGTCAGCGACCTGACTGAACTGCTCAACATGACTATGCCGGCCGTCTCCCATCATCTCCGGTTGCTCAAGGACGCGGACGTCGTCGAGTGCTGGCGCGACGGTCAGATGATCTGCTACCGACTGGCTAAAACGCCGATCGCTGCCTTTGTTCGACGAGCGCTCGCCCGGTCGCTGGAACCAGCATGAACACCCGGGTGACTATATTTCGTTATACCGGCACGCAAGGATTCTTTACCATCCCGAGTTCGGCCTGCCAGGAGTGCGATACGACGATTCACCTGGCGCAGCATCTCATTGCCCAGTTTCCAGCCGGCCGCGTCCGTCTGACTATCCGGCCCTGGTGGCTGTGTTTCTGGAAAGTACTGTGGCGGGGCGGTTGGCATCCGCCGATCGTGACCATCAACGGTCGCGTCCTGAGTCAAGGCGTCGTGCCAGAGGCCAGTTGTTTCAGGCAGGCGCTGGTCAAAGCCCTCAACCGGCAATCATTCTCCCCCTGTCTGCATGCCGTCTGAGCTTAGCCAGCCAAGTCTTCTGCTCGCGTTTGCCGGCGGCCTGGTAGCATTCTTGTCCCCTTGCTTCTTTCCACTGATTCCCGCCTACCTCGGCTACTTCGGCGGGACGTCGATACGCGAACAGGCCGCGAAACAGCCGGGTTGGCGAATCCGGACCGTCAGCCACAGCCTGCTATTCATCGCCGGCTTTCTGATCGTCTTTACGGCCCTCGGTGCCGGCGCCGGGAGCATCAGCCGGAACCTGCTTGTTCATCGCCAGATTTTTCTCCAGCTCGGCGGCGTGCTCTTTATCTTGTTCGGGCTTTTTCTGCTCGGCGCCTTTCAGCGGTTTGTCCTCCTCAGCGGTGAAGCAAAGTTTCACCTGAGCGCTCATCGCACGAAGTACCAAGGTCTCAACGCTTTTCTGCTTGGGTTGACGTTCGCCTTTGCCTGGACGCCGTGCATCGGCCCGGTCCTCGGAACGATACTCACCTTGGCCGCGGCCTCGAGCACCGCCGGAACCGGCAGCTTGTTGCTCTTCGTCTTCGGACTTGGCATTGCCTTCCCCTTTCTAATCATCAGTTTTTTTCTCGATCGCCTGTTTGCTTGGTTGCGTCGATTCAGCCAGGTGACGATCTACGCCCAACGCGTAGCCGGCGCCCTGCTGATGACGATCGGTGTATTCATGGTCGTCGGGAAGTACGGGCAGCTGACCACCTGGATCCTGAGCGTCACCAAGTTTCAACCAGCGTTATAAACTCTTCGCATGGCCCAACCACGACCCGCATCAAAAAACGTTCTGTTGATTGCGGCAGTGGTGACCGTAATCAGCTTGCTAGCCTGGGGCTTAGTCGCGCTCGGCCACAAGGGCACGAACCCGGTTGACCGCGCGGTCGGCGGTTCTGGCGCGGCAATCTACTTGAAACCGTCGCCGGTCGTGACTGCCAGCCTGGTCAATCCCGGCAAGAAAACCGTGCTGTGGTTCTCGGCTACCTGGTGTCAGATTTGTAAGTCAATGAGCCCCTACGTCCAGAAAGTGGTCGAGCAGCACGCTGACCAGGTGGTCATTACCGAACGGGATGTTGACCGTGAACCAGGCTTGGCCCGACAGTACGCAGTTCGAGGGACGCCGACATTTGTCCTCCTCGACGAAAACGGTAAAACAATTTCTACTCGGGTTGGATATCTTTCAGAGAGTCAGTTTGAATCATTCATTATTCAAAGATCATGACAGTTCGCTGGATCATCGCGCTGGTGGTTGTGGCCGGTGTAGTCGCGGCAATGTGGGGACCGAAACTCTGGCAACGTCGATTATCCATTCCCTCGAACGCCAACGTGACGGCGCTCATTCCGATCGCCGACATTGTTGAGGGCGGTCCGGGCAAGGACGGCATTCCCTCGATTGATCATCCGAACTTCATCACGGTGGCTGAGGCCGAGGCAGCCGGGAGCTACCAGTCCGAAGGTTTGGGGATCAGCCTGACGATCGGCCAGACCAGCCGATTTTACCCCTTCCAGATCGTAGTCTGGCACGAGATCGTCAACGACACCGTTGACGGCCTACCCGTGGCCGTGACCTACTGCCCGCTGTGCGGCACCGGATTGGTCTTCGATCGTCGGGTGGAAGGTCAAGCGGTTGAGTTCGGTGTCTCCGGCAAACTCTACCAGTCCGATTTGTTGATGTACGATCGCCGGACTGAATCGCTGTGGGCGCAGATTGAAGGGCGGGCCGTCGTCGGTCCGCTGGTCGGGACACAGCTTCGCCTGATCGATGCTCCGAACATCACCTGGGATGAATTTCGGCAACGGCACCGAGACGGCCAAGTCCTCTCGACGGATACTGGTTTTTCCCGCGACTACCAGCGGTCGCCGTACGGCGATTACGACACCAACGACCAAATCTATTTTCCGGTCAACACGCGCGATGCTCGATTACAGGCAAAAACCCGCATCCTCGGCATTGCCATCGACGGCCAATTCAAGGCCTACCCGGTGGAGAAAGTTCAACAAGCTAAGGATGTCACGGACGAATTCGCCGGCCGGAAGCTCCGCCTCACGGCCGACGGCGAAGCGATTGTCATCACCGACCTGAGCACTGACCAGGCGGTCGTGCCCGTCCATGCCTTTTGGTTCGCCTGGGTCACCTTTCATCCCGCCACTGAATTGTATTAAGCTAGATACGTGATTACGCGAACGGGGGTGGGCGGATGGATACCATGAAGTGCCCGAAGTGCGGGCAAGCCGCCGACGGTTGGAAGTGCGCTATCTACGGGGCCGTTTCAACTGCGCACGACGATCGCCACGTGCACGAAAGCTCTGATCGCTATTGCATGCCGCGCTGCGGTCCGTGCGGCCAGGCGGTCGTACAGTGCACCTGCGCCTAAACGAAGCTTTAGCGAGAACAGCCTGAATCCACCGCGTCGGCTGTTTTCGTTATCCACAGGGTCGAACTATATGACCTCTTGACAAGAATTTCTAGGCCGTCTATTATATAAATATATCTACATATATTAATATAAGATGTTACTAACCAGGCCAAAAGAAGCCACTTCCCTGCGTCGGGCGCTGTCGAGGCTTAAGGCCGACGGCCCGAGCCAGTTTTTTTCCGCGCTCGGTGATCCACTGCGGCTGCGGATCGTCGCTCTGTTGTGCTGGAAGCAAGATCTGTGCGTCACCGATCTGACAGAACTCCTGGATATTTCTCAACCGCTCGTTTCCCACCACCTCCGCATCCTACGCCAGGCAGGTGTGGTGACGGTCGAACGGATGGGTCAGATGCAATGCCCACGCCTGGCTAGCGCCCGAATCGAACACATGGTTATGAATCTTCTTACCAGGAAAGGGGGTGAGTAGCATGCCGCAGTGCCCAGTCTGCAACGACGATGTGGATGATGTCGATCAGCACTCCATGAAGCGCGCCGATGAAGGCGATCAGCCGCATAAGGAAGCAGTCGAGAAAATGGAAAAAATGAAAGGTCACGAAGGTCACAGCCACTAAGTCCAGGGAGGAACCACGAACTATGATTCGTGGCCTCTCCGTGAACTTAGCAATAAGGAAACACCCATGAACTTCGACCTGATCGTCATCGGCGGAGGCTCGGCTGGCTTCGTGGCTGCGCTGAAAGCCCGTTCATTCGGCTTGACCGTCGCGCTGGTGGAAAAACACAAACTCGGCGGCGAATGTCCGAACTTTGCCTGTCTGCCTTCGAAAGCCTTGCTCCGGGCAGCTGAAATCCTGTCCTTAGCCGAGCGGGCCGAAGAGTTTGGTATCACGCTTCGCGATCCACAAGCATCACTTCCAGCCATGATGGCGGTCAAAGACGCGATTGTCCAGAAACTCACTGGCTCACCGCGGCTCGAACGGATGCTCGAACGGAACGAGGTCACGCTCCTGACAGGTGAGGCGTCCTTTGCTGATCCTCAGACCATCAAGGTTGGAAAGAATTCCTACCGTGCAAAACAGTTCGTCCTGGCCAACGGTTCAGACCCATTCATTCCGCCAATCCCAGGATTCAAAGAAGCCGGTTATATCAACAGCATCGATGCCAGCATGCTGAAAAAACAGCCGAAACGGATCGCCATCATCGGAGCCGGGGCTGTCGGCTGCGAATACGCCCAATTGTTCATCCGGCTGCATTCAGAAGTCTGGCTAATTCAAAAAGGCGAGCGCATTTTGGATCGTGAAGACCACGAAACCTCAAGCGCCATCACTGAGTCATTCAAAAAACAGGGTGTGAATATCCTGACTGAGGCTGAGGTACTGAAGGTCGAGAAAGCTCGCGCCGGCAAAGTTTTAACTGTTCAGCAGGGAACACAGCAGCAAGCAATCACCGTCGATGAAATCTTGGTGGCGCCGGGAAGAAAACCCGATATCTCTGGACTCAATCTGGAAAAAGCTGGTGTCAAACTCGATGCACGCGGCAAGCTCGTCCTCAACGACTACCTGCAGACATCGCAGCCCCACATCTGGGCAGCTGGCGACGTGGCTGGCCGGATGCTGTTCACCCACGTGGCTGCCTACGAAGGTGACATCGTCGGGTGGAACCTGACGCACCCCGATCAGCTGAAAAAACCAGACTACCGCGTTGTCCCCCGGGCGACGTTCACCTCGCCGGAAATCGGCAGCGTTGGCCTGACCGAGGACGCCGCCCGGGAACAGGGCTTCGACGTAGTGGCTTTTTCTTATCCCCTGCGCGTCATGGGTCGCGGGATGACGGTCCATGAAACTGAGGGCTTCATCAAGCTCGTCGTTGACCGACAGACCGACCACATCCTCGGCGGCCACATGGTCGGCAGCCAAGCCGGCGAAGTCATCCATGAGATTGCTTTGGCAATGCATGCCCGCGTACCCGTCACGACCCTGGCGACCATGATCCACGCTTTCCCGACTATGGCTGAGGCCGTGAGCTTTGTGAGTGAACGCCTCGTGGCACACCGCGATAAGATTCGCGGCGCCGTATAATCTGCATTTCGCCCAATGCTAACCCACGAAAAACGATTGCCGCTCCCCAAGGCTGATGCGCGTGGTCGGCCGCCGACGATCATCGTCGTCTTTGGGGCCACCGGGGACCTCATGGCCCGAAAACTCGTTCCAGCCTTGCAGCACCTGTTCACGAGCGGCAGCTTACCTGATCAAGTCGCGATCCTGGGCGCCTCACGTCAGACCATGGACGACCAGGCGTTCCAGGCTCACGTTCGTGAAGCCTTGGTCAGGGCGGCAAGCCAGGGATTACCGGATGAGACTTTTCTCAACCTGTTTCACTATGTCTCGGGTGATTTCTCATTACCGGAATTTTACCGGACCCTGAACGCCACGCTTGAAAGAATTGATATGGACTGGGGCGTGTGCACGAATAAACTGTTTTACCTGGCAGTCCAGCCGTCCGTCTACGGATCCATTTTCCAAGGTCTGGCCGGTGTTCGCCTCAACGTGCCGTGCAGTCCGGCGACCGGCTGGACGCGCGTCTTAGTGGAAAAACCATATGGATCAACCCTGGATGAAGCGGAAAACAT
>JACQKI010000002.1 GCA_016204645.1 Candidatus Kerfeldbacteria bacterium | reverse complement strand
TCAGCGCTCGTAACCAAGCAGTACCAGAACTTGGCCGAGCTTAACATTGCGACGATCTTCTGGGCGTTAGCCGTGATCCTCGGCCGTCCCGAGCTGCTGGCTGAAGGGCTGTCGGTCGAACGCCTGAACGAGCTGCTGAACACGCAACCCCACCCCTTCCGCCTGCGGAGAATCGTCATCATCTCTCAGACCGACGTTCCACCCCGACGCGCAAGTGATGCAGACTCAACTAACTGGATTATCGAATCGTGTCGGCGGCTGGGTGCGAACGAGTACTACCACGGCGGCACGGCCGCCGCCGCCTACCTCGATCATCGCCGCCTGGTGGCGGCTGGCATCACTCCGATCCAGCAGCAGTGGACGTGCTTGCCGTACCGGCAGCTCCATCCGCGAGCCGGCTTCATTCCCAATTTGTCGATCATCGATTTACTCCTGAATGAAGACCATGATCGGGTCTGGGAAGTGCTACGCGGGCCGGAGAGCAGCATCGAGCACCTGCCGAATGAGCCCAGCCACTAACCGGCATTCAACCGCCGTGTACCGATTGCTGCTCCTGGTTTTGGTGCTCGGGCTGACGGTTAGTCCGATCGAGTGGCCGGGAGTGCTCCCAATTGGTCGGGCGAGTGTGTCGGCCATTGAGCGGACGTTGGTAGTCGCTTCGATCCCGTACTGGGATCAGGATCGAGCATTTCAATCGTTTCGTGATCACGCAGCGGCGGTCGATTTGGTATCGCTCTTTTGGTACACGCTCGACCGCCGCGGCCGCCTTCAGCCGTACCGCCACGCCGAGATCGACCGACACATCATTGATTTCGCGCATCGCCGCCAGGTCAAGGTCTTGGCGTTGATTGCAAACCTGCCAGACGAGACGGGTCGGAGCTGGGACTGGCGGCGTGTCGACCGCGTCATCGCCACCAAGAGCCAGCGCAGCCGGTTCATCGGCCAGGTCGTGAAACTGGTGCAGGAGCATGGCTACGACGGGATCAACCTTGACTTTGAAGAGCTGCGGGAAAGCCAGCGGCCGGCGTTTTCCGCCTTGGTTCGCGAGCTGGCATCTGCACTGCACCGGAAGAAGAAGCTGCTGCGAGTGGCGGTCGAAGCGCTGGTCGACTCCAGCCACACGCACGGAAAGGACTGGCGGGTGATCGCCCAGCACGCCGACCAGATGGCCGTCATGGCGTTCAACGAGCACTGGGATGACAGCCAGCCAGGCCCGATTGCATCGGTACCGTGGGTTCGGCGCGTACTGTCGTACGCCCGTTTGTTGCGGCTGCCGATGCAGAAAATCCACCTCGGAATCCCGCTGTACGGCTACGATTGGCCGCAGCAGGCGAGCGGACGGTACGGTTCGGCCGAGGGGCTCGAGTACGACCAGGTCCTAGCCCGGCAGCGGCAGCACTCGGTGGTTAAGCGTTTTGATGCTCGGTCGGCTGCGCCATCGTTCGCCTTCGAACAGAACGGCCAGCGGCACACGGTCAGGTACGAAAACCACCGGAGCTTGCGCCATAAGCTGAACCTGGCAAAAGAATTCGGCGTGGGAGGGGTCTCGCTCTGGCGCCTCGGCGGTGAAGACCCGGGGATCTGGACTTCGTTACTCAAGTTACGCTGAAACGTCCGGTTTCCGTTTCGGGTGCACCCACCGCCCGTCGCTCTTGGTAATTACGGAAGCAGGAATCATGGTGATGAACATCAGGGCGTCGAGGAACCGCAGCACGAAGAAGCCCAGTCCGTAGAACAGGAGGGCTGGTTTGCGTTCGATCAGGGTGATGATGATCGTCATCAGGTAGTCGGCTAGAAATACGCCAAGCAGAAGGTCGGGCAGGGAGACCGTTCCTTGACGAAAGACTCCTAGGAACTGCGGGATCGTGACTGAGTGCCACCCGTTGGCTGCCATCACCAGCAGGATCGCCGGTACCATGACTACGAATAATCCGTAGATGACCATTTCGAGGGTGAACGAGGCCATGAATGCCCAGAAGGCGCTCGGCCAGACGCCATGGCGCCAGATAGTCTGCCACCATCCAAGGTACCAGCGCTTGACTTGACGGACGTAATCGCCGATGGTTAGTGGCTGGGTTGAATCGACCGTGGCGCCGAGGTCGTAGGCGATGATGCCGAGCCGCTTGTGGTGGAGCTCGAAGGTCATGTTGAAATCTTCAATCACCAGTCCGGGCGCGTCGATCTCCAGCTGCCGCAGGACTGATGCCCGGTAGGTACTCATGGCTCCGGGAACAATGGTAGTCATGTTAGTAAAGCGCCAGGTCTGGGCGTAGCGTAGGCCGAACTGCAGCATCCGCCACAAACGCATCCGGTAGGCGGTAATGAACCTGGCTTGATGGGCGCCGGGATGAGCTGGCCAGCGGGGAATTGAGCGACCCGGCACCGCCGCTACTCGCGGGTCGTCAAACAGCGGCAGCACGCGATCGAGGAAACGCTTCCTGATGACGATATCGGCGTCAAGAATCAGGACCGCTCGGTAACGATCGCAGATTTGGAAGCGGTCGAGCAGGTGCTTCAAGGTCTTGGCTTTGCCCTGATTCGGATAGATATCGACCACCTGGCAGCCGTACGATCGGGCAACCGCCGACGTGCGATCGGTTGAAGCGTCGCTGCCAATGTAGATATTTTCGACCGGCAGGACTGCCATGGCGGCGGTGATGGACTGGCCGATGACCGCCTCCTCGTTGTGCGCGGCCATGATAACCGCCACCTCCGGCGGCGTGATCCGTCCGGCTGGAAGGGCTGGTTGTGCCGGAGTGGGCACTGATCCTCGGCCGGACATGGCGACTGTCTCACCCGAGAGCATCAGCACAAAACTGGCCAGCAGCAGCAGTAAGGTGCCAGGCGCTTCAAGTGGAATCACGATTCCAATCAGATCGGCGCTCACCAGTATCGAGCCGAAGAAATATGTGGTTGAAGCGATGGCCGTGGCAGCCGGGTTCGACGCACGAATGACCGATCGGGCGATGAAACCGCCGACGAACGCGAAAAACAGCCAGGCGCTCAGCGGGTTGAGCACCAGCTCGTACGGTCCGGTCAGCGCGCGAAAATTTTCGATGAACTGCAGCCAGCCCTCGACCGTGCCCAGCAGAACGTTCAAGGTGACTGCGAACAGCGAAAATAATCCGAAGCTGACGGCCGACTCGAAGGTTGCTTGCCAGAGCGTCTGCCGTCCGTACTCGAGGAATGCCCGAGGATGCGAGCGCAGCCGACGAACGAACTCAATCAGTACTTTCGGAATTTGCTCGCTGGCGAACCGCAGCGCTCCGACAGCGATCCAGAAACCGAAGTTGAACCCGACGACCGTAAAGTATGCGATGATCCACTTCATGAATGAGTGACCCTAGCAAACAACCAGTCGGCGGTCAAGCGCACGACTGGTGACTATACCGGCTCCGCGTCTAGCTACCTAGTCCAGCAGCGGAACCGGTTTGACGGCGGCCGGTTTGGGTTTGACGAAAATGGGAGTTCGGACAGCCCGGGCCGGGGAGGCGATCCGCCAAGCCCGGATCATTCTTGCTAACCCGTCCTCAAGCGCGACCTCGGGCTGCCAGCCGAGGGCTTGTACCTTTCCGAGCGACGGCAGCCGCCGGTTGTGGTCTTGAATGAAGTGGGGCTGGTGGACGATGGGGTTATGCCGACCGGTTAACGTCAGCACGAGGTCTGCTAGCTCCTTGATGGTGATCGACCGATCGCTGCCGAGGTTGTAGACTTCGTACGGCCGGCCTTGCTGCTGGACGAGGAGGAGGCCGCGAACGAGGTCGTCGACGTACAGGAACGTTCGCTCTTGGGTGCCGTCGCCGTAGATAGTCAGTTCAGTGCCAGTGACGACGCTCCGGAGGAAACGAGGGATGACCCGCTGATCAACCGGCGACATGTACGGACCGTAGGCATTGAAAATGCGGACGACTTTTGTATCTAGACCGTACTTATTGCCGAGGGTGATGAGCATCGATTCGGCAAAGCGTTTACCTTCCTCGTAGGCGCTGCGCGGTCCGATCGGATCGACGTTGCCCGTGTACCGCTCGTGTTGCGGAAAGACTTCCGGCTGACCGTAGATTTCGCACGAACTGGTCAGGATGACGGCGGCGCAGTGTTGACGCGCCAGGTCAATCACGTGCTTGGTGCCGTGCGAGTTAGTCAGGAGCATTTCCTCGCCGTAGCGCTGGATGTTGGGCACGCCGGTCGGGCAGGCCAGGTGGAAGATGACGTCAATCGGCGTGCGTTGAAAGACACTGACAAACGACGGGTCAACAATGTCGATCTGGTGGAACTCGAATTGCGCGTGCGAGCGGAGGGCGGTGAGGTTTTTTCTTCGTCCGGTAATCAGGTTATCGACCGCCATCACCCGGTAACCGTCGGCTAGCAGGAAACGACAGAGGTTGGATCCGACAAAACCCGCGCCACCCGTGACCAGGGCCACACCCGAAGTTTTTACGGGCGTTGCCTCGGCGGGCGCTGCGCGGTCATCGGCGTGCGACAGCAACGAGATGGTTGGACGAATTGTCGGGCGGAAAGGCTTCAAACCGGAGTCGGTCGCGTAAAAAAATCAGAAGGTGGCGACCCCCCGGAACGCCGTTGTTTGAGTATTGCTTTCAGCCCGAAAAGGCTACTTCCAGACTACGGTGATAGTGCGATTATGTCAAGCCAGCTTGTGCCTGAGGTGTCTCAGCTGGTCGAGTCAAGGTTTTGCCGGGGACTAAATAAATCGACGGCCCGGACACTCTGTACGAGAGCGCCGGGCCGTTTGGAGCAGACAGATCGATGCGACTAGCCGTGACGCATGACCAGCGACGACCGGTCAGCGTTCGGATCCTTCACTGGTTCCGACCAAGTGATGACCAGCGAGCACAGCCCGCCGCGTTCGTCTTCATCCGTGGGCGACGTCAGG
>JACQKI010000006.1 GCA_016204645.1 Candidatus Kerfeldbacteria bacterium | reverse complement strand
TAAGGCCAGCTACCTCTACGCTGACGATGCGGCCGCCACCTTCATGGATTCATCGACCTTCGATCAGGTCTCAATTGAACGCGAGAACGTCAAGGATGTTCTGCCGTTCTTGGTCGAAGGCGCCGAGGTCACGCTGCTGCTCTTTGAAGGCAGTCCAATCGGCGTCGAACTGCCGAAAAAAGTCGAACTGAAAGTGACTGAAACCATGGACGCCACCCGCGGCGACACGGCCCAGGGCTCAGTCATGAAAGATGCCACGCTTGCCACCGGCGGCACCATCAAAGTCCCGATGTTCATTAAGACCGGAGACACTGTCAGAATTAATACCGACACCGGCGAGTACGTCGAGCGAGTATGACGAGCGAAACCCTGAGCCACGTCGAACGGGTGGAACGAGTGTAAAAAGAAAACTTGTGACATGTGACGTGTTACGTATGACTCCGGCAGCTTAAAGACTGCCGTCACAAGTCACATGTCCTCACCCATGGCCACCTACGTCCTCCCGATCATCTTCCTGGTAGCCGGGTTATTAGCCGTTCTCTATTACCGTCTCGTTCCGCCGGCTGATCAACTTCGCCAACGGTTGCCGAATCGAATCAGTGCGGCTGCCTTGGTTTTAACCGCGGCCATTGGTGTCGGCATCTGGTTGATTGTTCGCTTTGCAGCCACCCCGCTCCTGAAAGCGGCCGGCGTCACCACGTTGCTGTTCTACCTCCTGACCTTTGAGTCAGTGCTGCTGCTGGCCTTCCGCTGGTTCCGCTCCAACTTGCTCAGCGTCATCATTTCCCTGATCGCCGTGCTCATCCCGTTCACCATTCAGTACCGCTACCCCAGCTTCGAGCTTTCAAACGCCCTGATCGTAGCGGCCACGCTCGGCGCCACCACGCTCATGATCCGTCTGAACCTGCTGCGCACGCGCATCATCGTCTTGGCCTTCGTGCTCCTGACGTTCAACGACATCCTGAACGTCGCTTACGTCCTGCCGCGGCTGCCGCTGGCGCCGTACCCGCAAACGCCGCTGCCCCTGCTCATTTTTCCGACGGTCAACGTCGCCGGCCGGGTGGTCGGCAGCGGCGACTTCATGTTCTTGGCCTTGGCCACGCTGGTCATCCTGCGCGATCTCGGTCGCCGCGCGGCCATCATCCACTCCGTCCTGCAGGCAATGGCTTTGCTCGTGACACTGGCCGCCACCGCTGGCAGCACCAAGCTCATCCCGTACCTGACTGTCATGACGCCGATTTTTCTGCTGGTCTATCTGATTGGACGAATCGATAAAACACCAATCAACTCAAACAAAACCGCTCCCACGTCATAAGAGGGGGCGGTTCCTGTTTCTTTAATTCAGATGCCGGTCACGTCAACCATGATAATACCGACCGTGCCAGCAGCCACAACCAGTAAGCCGTACGGCTTGGAAATCGCCCGCACGTCGCCGCCCTTGACCTTGTATGTTGCCAGTTGGACCGGCTTCGAGGATTTTGACACATCAATAATCGCGATACCTTGCTTCCCGTCAGCCACGTACGCGCGCTTCGAACCGCCCATGGTCACTGACCAAGCCGTTCCCTTCGTATCCACGTTTCCAAGCAGTCTTGGGCGGGTTGGGTCTGATAAACTGAAGACGTTCAATCCCTTAGTCAAGGCTGCCGAGTACAGTCGACTGCTGCGAAGCAGTCGAGTTGAGCGATGTGAGATTACGCTGGTGCGGGTTGGTTTTCTCGGGTTGGAAACGTCAAGCGTGATGATAGCACCCCGATTGCCGGCTACGTACGCGTAATTGCCCACCACCTCGATGTACCGCAGATCATTGGCAGTTGGATAAACGCCGACGCGTTTCGGTTTGCTTGGGTTGGAGATATCCAGCACCCACACTCCCTCAGCCCCAGCGGCCAAGTACGCGTATTTTCCAAACAAATCTACATCCCAAACCAACTTGGCTTTGGTGTAACGGGCCAGCAGTTTAGGCGCCTGAATCGGCGGCGGCTCAGAACCGGCCGGAATCGATTTGTCGACATCGAGTATAACCAGCCCGCCTTCCTTGTCGGCAATGTAGGCTTGAGCACCATGCTTGATGACCCGTTGCGGCGTGCCCGGTGTATCGTACAACGTCAGCGCAGTCGGCCCACCCGTTGCCGCCGTATCAATCACCCACATACCCATGACTGAATCGATCGCTAAGGCGTACGGAGACATGCTGCGAGTCACGAAAACGTCCTTGAAGGGAAAACGGGTTTTAAAGGTGTGTACCAAATCAAGTGCTGGGGACTCGGTATTCAGGATGTAAACCACCGCTCGATTTCCGCCGCTAAGGTACATTCGAGAATCGTCGGTCACAATCAAATCCGGTGAAGCCCCGCCAGTGTTGATTGAACGATTAGAAGCGAGCGTCGGTGCAGCAGGCGCGCTGACGTTTAATGTAACGATTGAGTTTCCGTCTGAGACATAGGCCGTCGACTGGTTGAGTGCAACGTTTGCCGCGTAGTTGGCGGTGTCGTACTGTCCGAGGAAAGTCGGCGCGGTAGAGTTGGTTACGTCAATGGTTACTAAGCCGCCAGTTCCGTCAGCTACGTACGCCGTGTTTCCTTCGACGACTACACTTAAAGCGTGACATTTTGTAGCGACTGACCCAAACATAACTGGGTTCAACTTATCGGCCACATCGTAAATGACCAACGAACCTGGTGAGCTGCATGCACTTCCACCGATAATTGGCACGTACAATTTTGTTGAGGAAACAAACGGACGTCCAGCTGCTCCGCTCAATGCAATGTTCTTCTTAAACGTCGGAGAGGCTGGCGTTGAAACGTCAATAATTTGGAGGAGACTGCCGCTCAGGTATGCATAGTTGCCAACCATGGTAACTTTATCGCTCTGGTAGCCAATGGTCTTGTATGAGCCGACTTTCTTCGGTGAGGTCGGATCAGACACATCAAAAACAAACAGACCATACGGCTGTACGGCGGCGTATACATATGAACCGACAACCTCAAGATCAGAGATGTAGCTACCTTCCGAACGAAGTGTTTCGTAGCTTCCAATTAACTTGGGCTTATTTTTATCAGTTACATCAAGTATCAATAATCCGCGGTAAGCACCGAGGTACAGATACGTCCCGGACTTTTCGACATCGTAAACAATCCCCTGCGCCGGCACAAACTCAGAGACTTTTGTTGGTTCCACCGCACTTGCTCCATGCACCGATCCGAGCGTAAATAACATAACGCCCATAGCGAGTAACCAACGTAAGTGAGTTGTACTCATAGTGATGGTCCCTCTCTAGGCCGCCTAGGCTGTATTACTCTCTTCTTCCCGCTTAGCTTTCACCGTTGTTATGATCTTGCTCCGAATCTCTTCTAACGTTTTCGGATTCTGCTTCAGATACTGCCGGCAGTTCTCGCGGCCGACCCCAAGCTTGACTTCGCCGAACGAGACGGTGTTGCCGGACTTGGTCAGCACGCCCCACTGCAGCCCGGCGTCGATGGCATCGCCCTCTTTCGAAATCCCTTCATTGTAGAGGATGTCGAACTCGGTCGTGCGGAACGGCGCCGCCACCTTGTTCTTCACCACTTTTGCGATGACGCGGTTGCCGATGACTTTCTCGGCCTGCTTCAATTGCCCGATGCGGCGGACTTCGATTCGGACCGACGAGTAGAACTTCAGGGCGGTACCGCCGGTCGTGGTTTCGGGATTTCCAAAGAACACACCGATTTTCATTCGGGTCTGGTTGATGAATATCACAATCGTCCGGCTCTTCGAAACGATGGCGGTCAGCTTGCGCAGCGCCTGGCTCATCAACCGGGCTTGCAAGCCCATTTGCGGCTCGCCCATTTCGCCTTCAATTTCCGATTTCGGCGTCAGGGCCGCGACCGAGTCGACTACTACCGCGTCGACCGCGTTTGACCGGACCAGCGTTTCCAAAATTTCCAACGCCTGTTCGCCGGTATCGGGCTGGCTGATCAGCATCTCGTCGACGTTAACGCCGATTTTCTTGGCGTACTCCGGATCGAGCGCGTGCTCGGCGTCAATGAAGGCCGCTACGCCCCCGGCTTTCTGCACCTCGGCCACGATGTGCTGTGCCAAGGTGGTCTTGCCCGATGACTCCGGGCCGAATATCTCGATCACCCGGCCGCGCGGTACGCCGAACACGCCCAGGGCGATGTCCAACGACGTGCAGCCGGTGGTAATCGCGTCAACCTGCATCGTCTTGGCTTCGCCGAACTTCATGATCGACCCGGCGCCGAACCGTTCGCGGATTTGCTCGATGGCCGACTGCGCGGCGTTCCGCCGCGCGTCAGTCGAGCCCGTATTTTTTTCTTTGGCCATACGTACTCCTTGCTAGGCCACCGAATTAGTCAATTGGTTGAACGAGGATTTGCCGGACGACCGTGGTGGCGCTGCCGCGTTTACGCTCCGCCCGAATGACCACGGTATTTAGGCCGACCTGCAGGTCGAGCACCTCCCGAAACCGCCCGCTGCGGTCAACCACGATCGGTCGGCCGTTGGCCGTGACGACCGTCTCCGGATCGGTCTGGCCAATCAGTTCGACGGTTCGGGCGGCGGTGGTCAGCTGGTCAACCGGCGATTCAATGGTCAGCGACGGCGGGGAGTTAAGGTTCCGAATTTCCAAGCCCAAGTATACCAGAATGCCGATGGTCAGCAAGACCACCGCCGCCCATCGCATCCGCTGCGGCGTCACCCAGACTCGCGGCGGCTGCGGCGAGGTCGGGTCGGCCGGTGGCGACGGCCGGAGCTTCGCGGCTATGGCGTACTCCCGATCGAACTGCTGCAGCGCCGCGTCTTCGCGGACGTCGAGAGCTCGGGCGTAGGCGCGAATGAAGCTGCGAGCATAGACCGCTCCGGGCAAGTCGCCGTAGCGTCCGTCTTCAATCGCCTGCAGGTGCTTGAGGCTGACGCCGGTCCGCCGCGACACCGTCTCGAGGCTCAATCCGTTTTCTCGGCGCATCCGCCGCAGACGTTCACCCAGCGTATCAACGGCCTGTATCGACCGCGACCGAAAATCAGTCATGAGGTCGGCCGCGGCTCGTCCGAGGACCCGTCCTCGGCCGCCTGGTCCGGCGCGGCATCTTCGTCTTGATCGTCATCGACAAGGTCCTCACCAGCGGCGTACCCCTCTCGGCTAATCAGGATATCGCGCGGCTTGGCGCCCTCACCCGGCCCGATGATCCCCCGTTCTTCCAGCAAATCGAGTAGTCGGGCCGCCCGCGCGTAGCCGACGCGCAGCCGACGCTGTAAAAACGAAGCCGAGGCCTTGCCCGAACGCAGGATCAAATCCTTAGCCTCATCCAGCAGCTCGTCCTCACCCAGCTCTTGCAGGCCGACGGGCCCGCCCTCAGCCGTCGGTTTTTCAGTCACGGACGGAACATAATCGGGCTTAGCCTGGTCTTTTAAAAACTGGGTGACGCGCTGAATTTCGTTATCTGAGACGTAGGCCGCCTGCAGCCGTTTCGGCTTCGAGAGTTCGCTCGAAACGAAAAGCATGTCGCCTTTGCCGAGCAGCTTCTCGGCGCCCGACATGTCGAGGATAGTCCGCGAATCGACGGCCGAGGCGACACTGAATCCGATCCGAGCGGTAATGTTGGCCTTGATTAATCCGGTAATCACGTTCACGCTCGGCCGCTGAGTGGCTACCACCAGGTGGATGCCGACGGCCCGAGCCATTTGCGCCAGCCGGATGATGGCTCCTTCAACTTCCTGCGCGGCTACGCTCATCAGATCGGCCAGCTCGTCAATGATCAGAACGATGTAGGGCATGCCGTCATCGACCTCGCGGTGGTAGGCCTGGATGTTCCGCTGGCCGCTGTTCGACAGCACCTGAAAACGCCGATCCATTTCGCCGACGATCCAGCGCAGCGCATTGACCGTCTTCTGGGTTTCGCTAATCACCGGCGTCAGCAGGTGAGGGATATCGTTGTACACGGTGAACTCGACTCGCTTCGGGTCGACCATGATCAGTTTCAGGTCGTCGGGCGAGTTAGCGTACAGCAACGAGATGATCAGCGAATTGAGCATGACGGACTTGCCGGAACCGGTCGCGCCGGCAATCAGCAGGTGCGGCATTGGGTCGAGATTGGCGACCCACGGCCCGCCAGCCACGTCTTTGCCCAACGTGAAGGTCAGGTTCGATTTTCGTTTCTTGAACGGTTCCGATTCGATGATGTCGCGAAGGTTGACAATGGCCACCGACTCGTTCGGGACTTCGATGCCGACCAACGACAGGCCCGGAATCGGCGCTTCGATCCGGATCGGGTGAGCGGCCAAAGCCAGCGCCAAATCGTTGTGGAGGGCGGTGATCTGACTGAGCTTCACGCCTTCGGCCGGCTTGAGCGTGAACTGGGTGACCGTTGGCCCGACGTTGACCGCGCCCATCTCAACCTCGATCCCGAAGTTCTGCAGGGTCTTTCGGATGTGCTCCTTCTTTTCGTCCAGCTGGCTGAGGCTGGCTTTCGAGGGCGTACGATCGAGCAAGTCGAGCGGGATTTCAATCTTCCGGTGCTTCCGGCGCGACGGCTCAAACAGCTTGGCTTGCTGGCCGTCAGCCGGTCTGGCCGGCGCCACCGCACGTTGCTCAAAGGCTGCCGGCTGCTCCGGCGCTTCGGCCGGTTCCGGTTCGGTGCCATCGCCCAAGGCCGCTTCCTGCCGCTCAATCCGGTAGCGCAGCCGGTACCACCACGCCCGCACGGTCCCGTACCACGAGCCGACGACGTTGCCGCGGGCGGCCAAAGAGGTGAGGGTGGTGTTGAACGTTACCAGCAAGGCAATCACCAGCAGTGACACCAGCACTACGGTCGTCGCGAGCGAGCCGACCACGGCGCGCAGTGGGTAGCTCAGGAGCAGTCCGAGGTAGCCGCCGCCGTCACCGGACGGAATGGCGGCCACGGCCTCAACCTGGGCGATGGTCAGGTGCAGCAGCCCGGTGCCGCTCAGCACCAGCAACCCCAAGCCGACGTACGATGAAGCGCGCAGTGGGTAGCGATCCGGAAACAGCAGCAGGTAGCCGACCGCGACGAATCCGACCGGCACCAGCCATCGGAAGCCGCCGAGCAGCAAGGTCAATCCGTAGTTGATCTGCGCGCCGAGCGGACCGGCCAAGCTGAACAGGCTGAGCGCAGCAATGGCGGCCACGGTAAATAGAACGACCACGGTGATACCGTGGCGTGTCTCCGGATTGAGCGGTTCTGGTCGCTTCGAACTTTCTCCGTCAGCTCGCTTCCGGTTGGCCGAGGTCGCCCGACGCTCGTTTCTAGCTTCCTGCATACCGGGTTGAACTACGAAACTGTACCATATTTTTACGCATCCGTACAGACCGACGCTCGGTCCAGATCAGCGCGGAACGAGACAATTTCTCTGCTTTCCTGCTTGGTCGCGCTCTGCTACAATAGTTTCACGCTATGCACATCCCTCAAACCTTGAAAGGGGGTGACCAGGAATGACTAAACAATTTGCGATGATCGTCGGATGGGTCCTGATTCTTGTCGGGATTCTTAACTTTTTCCTTGAACCGATCAAACTGATGCCTGCCCACGGCGTCTTCCACATCGTCGCCGGTTTGCTCGGCGTAGTGTTGAGCAAGAGCCACAAAGGCTACACCATGTGGGTCGGCGTCATCGGCGTGCTGCTCGCCGTCATCGGTTTTGCCGGGGTCGAAGAAATACTCGGGATCATCGATCTGCCGGTTCTGTTCAACTACGTTCACGCGCTCCTCGGCGTGGCCGGTTTGCTCGTATACTTCGGGGCTCGCGGCGGTGGGGCCATGGCCAAGCCAGCGGCCGGCCAAATGGGCCAGAGCGGCATGAGTCAGTAGGACCGACTCAGTCACACCAAGAAATCAATAAACCCCGGCAGCGGGGTTTATTGGTTATGGACTGTTTAACTCCCGCGTTTTCGCAGCTGCAGAGCTGCGAACAGCAGCAGTCCGGCAACGGTCAGGAGCAGCGGGTAGAAGTGCAGGAAAAAAAGTCCGACCGATCCGGCCCGGTCATCAAAGCGCGTAGGGTGGTATATTAAGCTGCCGTGTTCGGCGGTTTGATAGTCGGCGGAGACGTGGGCCAGTTGTACCTCGGTCATAAGAACAAGATAGCTTGTGTCCGCGCAGCAGACAACCGGTCAGGCAGCTGCCCACCTCAGTATCAACCCCTGTGTCCTACCAGCCTAGGCTTCAAGCTCGACGAGTCCTTGGTTCTTGTTCTCGTTGGGCGCTGGCGAATTCGTCCCGCAGCTAGGGTGGTACTTACATTTGATGCACCCCCACGTCGGACTCGGACCGCACTCAATGGCTTGGACCGCCTGGATGGTGGCTAAGCCGAGCAGGCCAAGCAGACCGAGTAACGCCGTCAGCAACGCGATACGCTGTTTCAATGTCATCACCCCCTTTCGTTCCCTCTCTAGTTTTATGGTTCACTCACACACTCAGGTAGGGGTTGGGGTTCGATCGTCCGTGACGTAAACCCGCAACCCTGTCCTTAATGGACGAGTAGAGTACAAGCTTCGGTGTCCTTACCGTAGCACGATCATCTTCTGCGTCAGGACCGTCGTCCCGACCTTGAGGCTGATGAAGTACAACCCGCTCTTCAGTCTGTTGCTGTCGAAGTGAACGGTGTGGCTGCCAGCCTGATACTGCTGGTCGGCTACCACGCCTGCTTTTCGTCCACTCACATCGTGGACCGACAGCTCGACCTCAGCCGGACGTGCGAGCGCAAAGCGCAACTGCACCGCGCCCCGGCTCGGGTTCGGATACGGACTGGCCAGGAACACCCGCTTGCTTCCTTCGCCGTCCGCCACGTCGGTGGTCACGATCTGCATGCCGGGCCACCGCGTCGCCGGATCGCCGAGAATCGCGGTCGACAGTGCCTGGTACTTCCAGAGCGGATTCTCAACGGCAATCTTCCGAACCGTCCGCAGCGCCGCATCGGCAGCTGATCGAGCGCCGTACTGGTAGGCGTAGGCCATGAACGACTCGCCGAGCGGGGCGTTGGTCGGCTGGGTACTGCCGGTGCCGGATCCCCAGATGAAAGCTGGTCCGCGGTCCGGATACAGCGTCAGCGCCGTCACATCCATGCCGATGCCGTACGCCGGGTCGATCCGACGGTCGTGTCCGGCCAACTCGCAGGTTGGCGCAGCTACGGCGCAGATGCCGGCGTTGGTCGGAAGGCTGTTCCAGCTGTCCCCTTGCACCCGGCTGTACCAGTGCCAGTTGTTGCGGTTGGTCGACGTCCCGGTGACGGTCATGGCCACGACCCGAGTGGTCGGAGCCGTAGAACCGACCGCCGACAGAAACATCGATCGTCGCTGGGTGTAGGTGTACTGGGTGGCCTCCGAGTCGTACAGCTTGCTGACCGTGTACGGCGCCGGAATCCTGACCGCCAAGCTCTCGGCCTGATCGATCGCTTGCTGGCCGCTGTTCCCGTTGAAGTTCCGGCCCTGAGACAGCACCGCCACCCGACCTTGGCTCGTGTTCAGGTTGTCGAAGGCGATGATCTTGGCCGCCGCGGTCGTCACTTCGGCTTCAGTCGTAGCCGGAATGCGCGTCACGACGATCTCTGGAATCGAATCGCCGTCGACGTCACCGTACGGCCAGTCGCTGTTCCAGTACGGACGGAACCACGACATGCTGACGTACTGCGAGTCAGCTACGTCCCGCTGGTACCAGGACGAAATGATGTTCCACTGCGGGTTGGCCGGCCAGGCTGGTCGTACCCAGCCGTTGATCCAGAGCTGGGATTGGTTCCACCATTCCGAGTCTTCGGCCCGTCCCACCAGGCAGGCCGCCCACAATCCGTACGGAACGGCTTGGATGATGTACGGCTGAATCCCGGTCCAACCGCCGAGTGACTCCAACGACACGAAGTTGACCACGTGTCCTTGCGATTGGCGGAGTGACATCAGCGGCTGCAGCTCGTCTTCCCAAGCCGACGGACCGACGTAGGTGATGCCGTAGATCGGCTGGATGTCCTGGACGTGGTTCAGGCTGGGGTACTCGGCTTGCAGACGGCGGCTGATGCTGTCGATGGCCGCGGGCGACGGTCCGGACAGCGGTTCGACAACGAGTGGTTCGCGCACTTCATCGTCGGCCAAGAGCAGTGTATCGCCGGCCGTTTCCACCTCGAGCAGACGGTAGAAGCCGCTGCTTTGACCAGCATCCGACACTGCGTACGAGCCCGGACCGTGCGGTGTTACCTCAAGCACCGTTGCGTAGGGTCCGCCTTGACCTTCGGCTCGCTGCACCAGGAAGAGTCTAGTCCGAGCCTCTGTTCCGGTAGTCCACTCCACTCGGACGCTGTCCGGTTGACGGGTGACTGAAAAAGCTTCCAGGCTGGCCGGATTATCCGCGATGCAGAACACCGGTACCAGCCGACTGTCTCGGTTGGGCCCGACTCCATCGCCGTCGAGTGGAATGCCGCTGGCGTCGCTCATCGCGCCCTGCATCACCCCGTTACCGGGATCGAAGGCCACGATCTTCAACGCACCGCTGCCGCTGACATACGGACTGACGTACCCGTCGAGCTGGTACGGATTCGTCCAGTTCCAGCCCGTGGCAGCCGCCGCGCCCTCGTCCTGCACTACGTACGGCGCCGCGATGTCCGTCGCCATCGGACAGTCGAACCGAATCGTCACCGGCGTCCTGGAACGGACGGTCGTGTTCGGATTCAAGCTGACTGAGGTGATGGTCGGCGACAGCACGGTGTTGAGGTTGCTGAATGCCCCGAAGGACACGGTCGTTCCCTGGATCGCGAACGCCAGCGCCCGGTTAGTCAGGCCCCGCTCGCCGTTCAGCCGAGTGAAGACGGAATCGACGTCGGCACGGACGGTGACGTTGAGCGGGCAGTTGTTGTAGTCCAGCACAGCCCGCGCTCCGACCCAGCTGCTGCTGTAGGCGTGACCCTCGCAGCTGCCGTTGAACACCAGAGTCTGCCAGGCGTAGAACGCCCGCGCCAGGTAGGCTGCAGTCACGCTGATGTGGTACCCGCCTGACGACTGTCCGGCGTAGACGTCTCCTGGCTGAGCGCCTGGCGGCGGACTGCTCTGGTACGCCGTCAGGGCGCTGTTGCGGGCGGTCAGTCCGCTCGACGTCAGCGGGTACGCCTGGATCGCGTGTCCCGTGGTTGTACCGTGCGTGTTCTGCACCCACACTCCGGCGCCAATCTGCCAAGCATTGACTACCTGGGTAACCGTAATCGGCGGCACGGTCCAATCAGCCAGCATCAGAGTCACGACGTACCCTTGCTGTCCACAGACCGAAGCCGCCTTCGTGCCCTGCACGCCGAGGTGTCCGATGTAGGGTTCGAGCCAAATCATCTGGATGTCCGACGGGGTATCGTTGTTCTGCGCCTTCGCAGCGCACGGAAGCAAGATCATGGCCAGCGCAGCGAGCATGCTCCACCGCTGGGCATAGCGCATGATTTACCTCCGCACCCGGAAGGCGTCCAACGGACGCTTCGATCGAAGATCGCGGATGATCGGTCCGTACTTCCGTACGAACACCAGCGAGACCTGCTCGCGCTCGACCTGGTTGCTTGAGGTCGCGCGCCGCAGCTGATCCCTGAACGTCGGCAGCTGCTTCGGCCAGACGAGGTGTCCTTGGTCGTAACCCTCGCCGACGTAGACAGTCCCGCCAGCGTCAAGCGCTTCCAGCCAACACCTAGCCACGATCTCCGGCACCGTGGGCGACGGCTGCGCCGATGGAAGATCTTCGGACAAATCCACTTCCTCGGCAAAGCCGTCTTTCCACTTAACCCACAACATTCCACTGGTTCGGTTGATCCAGGTCGTATCAACAAGCGTCTTGGCATTCGCGAAGGCATCGCGAGCCCGAGACGCGATCTGCGACTCCGGAACACCTTGCTTGCGCTGACCGACCGCCGCCGCCCGAACCATGGTATTCAGACTGTGTTGCTGTTCGGCCAGCGTCGATACCGACTCGGCGTCGAGTCGCTTCCCGTTCGCCAACGGCGAGGGGTAAGCCTGGAGATCGTTGATCATCACCCGACCGTTGTGCACGGTCAGATCGAAGTTCGTGATCTCATTGCCACCGAGCACGATCGTTCCGCGCTGAACCCTGGCTGAGAAGTCGGCCGCGGTCAGACCCGGCATCGCACTCAACAACGCCAGCATCACGACGAGCTTCCACTTCATGGCTGCGCTCCTTTCGTTATGCGCCGCTGCCCTTACTTTGACCAAAGGGAACGCCAACTACTCGCTCCTCGTTTCACAGAAGATGATATGTCAACGAGCGAGTCAGCCTCCACCTGACCCGCCGGTTGCGAAAAACGGCCGTTATAACACAGGAATCTGCAGTTGTCGAGCCCGTTGATCGGCGACCGACGCGGCAACCTTACGCCCAGAAAAATACGATGTCAACCTTTTGCGGCATGACAAAAAACGGCTCGGTCGTCAACCCCAAAGTGACAACCAGAACCTGACTAAACCTCCAAACCCCTAAACCGCTAATCCTCCATGCTACACCGTCATGATCGACGATTCATCGACGTTTGACAGGTCGTCAACGTCGCGAAAGCCGGTACCGGCCGGGATCAGTTTGCCGATGATAACGTTCTCTTTCAATCCGCGCAGGTAATCGACTTTGCCGCTGACTGCCGCGTCAATCAACACCCGGGCGGTTTCCTGGAACGAGGCGGCTGACAAGAAGCTTTCGGTGGTCAAGCTGGCTTTGGTAATGCCGAGCAGGAGCTGCTCGACTTTTGCCGGCTGCTGCTTGGCTTTCGTAGCTTCTGCATTGGCCACGTCGGCGACGGTCTTCTCGATAATCTCCCCAGCCAGTAAGTCGGTATCGCCGGCGTCGACCACGTACACCCGCGAGAACATCTGGCGAACGATAACTTCGATGTGCTTGTCGTTCAGTTTCTGTCCTTGCGACGAGTAGATGTATTGAATTTCGCGGATGACGTACTTCTGAACCGCCGCGCGACCCTGCATTCGAAACAGCTCGAACAGGTTGAACGAACCGTCGGTCAGCGGCGTGCCCGGAGACACCAGGTCGCCGTCCTTGATCCACAGCGCGTAGTCAGTCGGCACGTTGTACTCCTTGATGGCGTCTTGTTCGGACACGATGGTCACCGACGAGCCGGTCACCCGCGCCAGGCCAGTGGTCGCAGCCACGCGCTCCTCGTCGCCGATCACGGCCACGACCGTACCGACTTTAACCTTCGCGCCGTCCTTAACTTTAGGCGTCAAGGTCATTTTCCCGGCCGCCGCGGCTTTTCCCGACTTAGCTTTTTTCGGCAGCTCGTGCACCTCCAGTTTCTCCCCGCGGTAGTGGACCTTGACCACCTTGTGGTCGGTCGCATCTTCGACCGTCACCTGCCCGTGCTCCTCGCTCAGGAAGGCCGGCTTCTTGACCGGACGCGCTTCGAACAGTTCTTCGACCCGCGGCAAACCCTGGGTAATGTCTTGGCCGGCAACGCCGCCGGTATGGAAGGTCCGCATGGTCAGCTGGGTGCCCGGCTCGCCGATCGACTGCGCAGCGATAATCCCGACCGCCGTACCCATGGCCACCGGCCGGTTGTACCCTAGGTCGTACCCGTAACAACGGGCGCAGACGCCGCGACGCGCGCGGCAGCTCAGGACCGAACGAATGCGAACCTCGGGCAAATCCAACTTGGTCAGTTTCTCTTCGTGGTCGCGCGTGACGTATTCATTTTTCTTGACCACCGGTTTTTTCGTCTTTGGATCGACAATTGCGTCAACCACCGATCGACCGAGCAGCCGGATAAACAACGGCTCGCCCATTTCTTCGCTCTCGGCCTTGGTTAACACCGTACCGACATCGTCGCCGCAGTCGTCGAGAGTTACCACGATATCCTGGGAAACGTCGATCAATCGACGGGTCAGGTAGCCGGCGTTGGCCGTTCGCAGCGCCGTGTCGGACAATCCTTTCCGGGCGCCGTGGGTGGAAATGAAGTACTCAAGGACGTCGAATCCTTCCTTGAACGACCGTTTGACCGGCAGCTCGATGGTGCCTCCGGCCGGGTTCGAGACCAAGCCCTTCATGCCCATCATCTGGGAAATCTGCGCCCACGACCCGCGGGCCCCGGAATCGATCATGGCGAAAACTGGGCCGAAACGATCCAGCGAGTCCTTGCTCAAGCTGGTGACCTGCTCCTTGGCCTGGGCCCAGACGTTGATGACCTTGACGTGCCGTTCCTGATCGGTCAGCAATCCGAGCTCGTACTGTTGCTGGATTTCGTCAACCTCCCTTTCGGCCGCCTCAATCACCTTGGCCTTGTCCGCCGGTACCTGGAGATCGTCCATGCCCCACGAAATTCCGGAACGAGTCAGGTACTCGAAGGACAGGGTCTTGATGTCGTCGAGCAGCTGGACTGTCCGGTCGTTGCCGAGTTCGGCCAGCGAACGGCTGACGATTTCGGTCAACGTCCGACGATTCAAGACTTCATTGACGTAGCGCAGCTCTTTAGGCAAAATTCGGTTGAAGTATATTCGGCCGACGCTGGTTTCGGTCAGCTCGCCGTCGATTCGGCAACGGATCTTGGTTTGTATGCGAATCCGACCCTGGCTGTGAGCCAGAATGGCTTCTTCTTCCGAGGCAAAGGATTTCGGTTTCGGGTCGTCCTTGACGATAGAAATGTAGTAGCAGCCCAAAACGATATCCTGCTGCGGACTGACCACCGGCGTGCCGGTTGCCGGTTTGAGCAGATTCTTCGACGACAGCATCAGCTCAGCGGCTTCTTGCTTTGACTCTTCGGTCAGCGGAACGTGGACGGCCATTTGATCGCCGTCAAAATCGGCGTTGAAGGCTTGGCAGACCAGCGGGTGGATCTGGATGGCCTTGCCCTCGATTAGGATCGGCTGGAAGGCCTGGATGCCGAGCCGGTGCAGGGTCGGCGCGCGGTTCAGCAGGACGTGCGCGCCTTTAGTAATTTCTTCGACGATGTCCCAGACGATGGCGTGGCCGGCTTCGATGTACCGGCCGGCCGAGCGGACGTTGTGGACAATCTCGCGCTTGATCAGCTGCGAGATCACGAACGGCCGGAACAGCTCGAGGGCCATACGCTTCGGCAAGCCGCACTGGTTGAGCCTGAGGTGCGGGCCGATGACGATGACGGAACGGCCGGAGTAGTCGACGCGTTTGCCCAGGAGGTTCTGTCGGAAGCGACCCTGCTTGCCCTTCAGCATGTCGGCGATCGACTTGAGCATCCGCTTCTGGCCGGTCGAGGCGGTCACGGTCTTGCCGTGCCGTGCGCCGTTGTCGATCAGGGCGTCAACCGCTTCCTGCAGCATCCGGCGCTCGTTGCGCTGAATCACCTCGGGCGCGTTCAGCTCGATCAAACGCTTCAGGCGATTGTTGCGGTTGATCACCCGTCGGTAGAGATC
>JACQKI010000032.1 GCA_016204645.1 Candidatus Kerfeldbacteria bacterium | reverse complement strand
GCACAACGCCAACGTGCATCGCGGCATTTACACGGTGAGTGAAGAAGCGACGGAATTGTACGAAGCGGCCCGAAAAAAGCTGGCCAAGTTCATCCATGCTTGGAGCGAGCGCGAAATTGTGTTCACGCGCAATGCCACGGAAGCAATCAATTTGGTGGCGTATGCTTGGGGCCGGGCGAACGTGAGAAAAGGCGACAACGTTGTGATTTCTCTGATGGAGCACCACTCGAACATTGTGCCGTGGCAGATGATGGCGAATAATGCGAATGGTGAATTACGAATCGCGAATGTTGATAAGTTAGGACAGATTGATTTGAAGCAGCTGGAGCGTCTAATCACGAGGCGGACAAAGCTGGTTGCAGTCACCGGCATGTCGAACGTGCTGGGAACGATGCCACCGATTGAAAAAATTGCGCGGATGGCGCATCGAAAAGGGGCCCTGGTTTTGGTTGACGGAGCACAAAGTGTGGCGCACGTGCCGACCGATGTTCAAAAACTCGGGATTGATTTGATGGCAATTTCCGGACACAAGATGTTGGGACCATCTGGCATTGGCGCGCTCTGGGCGAGGCAAGAATTGCTGGAAGCGATGCCGCCGTTTTTAGGTGGCGGCGACATGATTCGCGAAGTGACGTTGGAAAGCTCGACATGGAATGACGTGCCCTGGAAGTTCGAGGCGGGCACGCCGAACGTGGTTGGCGCCGTCGGCTTGGGAGCCGCCATTGACTACCTGAACAAGCTTGGGATGACCAACGTCCATCGGCACGAGCAGGCGTTGACGGCGTATGCTTTGAAAAGATTACGCACCTTCAAGGGTGTCACCGTGTATGGTCCTCTCGATGCGCGCCAGAAAAGCGGCATGATCGCGTTCAATGTAGAAGGCGTTCATCCGCACGACTTGGCGACGTTGCTTGACCGCGAAGGCGTGGCCATTCGTTCCGGCCACCACTGCGCCCAGCCATTGCTGCGAAACGTCTTCAACGTCATGGCCACGGCGCGGATGAGCTTTTCGGTGTATACGACGAAGCGGGATATTGATCAGTGCGTAGCCGCCATTGAAAAGGCGAAGGGGGTGATTGGAGTATGACTAAATGGTGTATGGGATAAGGGATTTGGTATATGGGGGATGAGCTTTACAAAGAGATTATCCTTGACCACCACCGCAATCCACGGCATTTTGGGACACTCAAAAAGCCGACGCATCAGGCGCATTTGGAGAACACGCTCTGCGGCGATGAAGTGACGATGCAGTTGAAGGTTGAAGGATTAAAGATTAAAGATGTTGCCTTTTCTGGCAGCGGCTGCGCCATTACCATTGCCTCGAGTTCGTTGCTGGCCGAACACGTGCAGGGAAAAACAGTCGGGGCGGTGAAAAAGTTAACGACCAAAAATGTAGATAAACTTCTCGGCGTGAAAGTCGGACCGGCGCGTGAAAAGTGCGCCTACCTTGGACTAGAAACGTTGCATCGCGCGCTCTCGAGTTAAGGCCAGTCTGTTTGTACCGAAGCGAGTGAAATAATTGACGGTCGGATATTTGGCCAGTGACAGTCGGCCAGTTTTTTTGTTTTAGGGGCAAGAACCTTGACCCCGTTAGAAATCACAGCCCCGAGGAGTCGCAGAGAAGTTCTTGCAGATTCGTCTACGAGGAGTTAGAAGATTCGCTCGAATTTCTAAACGGGGTTGACAAATTACTGAGAGCGTGATACCGTTCGCTGTTTTATGAAACTATCGAAACGATTTTCTCGAGGGCTGATGGTCGTCAGCTTGCTGGCTTGGTTGGTCAGCCCGGTGACGGCCGCGGCAGCCACACGATCGAGCAAACCAGTGCCCTTTGGCGCGCCGGTTGAGCTGCGCATCAAAAAAATCGGCGTCAAGGCCAAAATCGAGAAAACGAGCGTTGACCGGAAGGGACAGCTGGAAGCGCCGAAGAAGCCGAGTCGAGTCGGCTGGTACCGCAACGGGACGGTCCCCGGTAAACGCGGTAACGCGGTCATCGGCGGACACGTTAATTGGTACACTGGCCCAGCCGTCTTTCAGGGCTTAGGACGACTCCGGCGCGGCGACATCGTTGAAGTTAAAAACGACCACGGTCGGGTGCTGAAGTTTCGGGTCACTAAAGTCGGAACGTACTACAACGGTTCAGTGCCGGTGGCCCAGATCACCGGTCCGACCGCGAAGTTTGCGCTCAACCTCTACACCTGTACCGGCCGCTATAGCCGCTCTGCTAAAAATTACAGCCATCGTGTGGTCGTCTTCACCGAACTGGTGCGGTGATGCGGTCGGCGCTTGCAAGTTTTACCGGCGTACCGTATGATGGTGGCTGGAGGTGCTTTGGACCCTGGTTTAAGCTGCGGTTCAAGCCTGATCGGTCGCCACTAACCGGTCGATAGTCTGCACCAGTCCGCTTGCCACCCCACACGTTTCAGAGTCCGACCTTCGGCCAATTGTCGGAGTCGCAGGTCGTCAATCACATTCAAGCTTTCGTCACGGCCCAGCGGGAACGCGCGTACCGCTTGATTGTCGGTACTGATTCGCTGCCCAGCAACGGCCACGGCAGCTACCTGGTGACGGCCATTGTCTTGCACCGCGTCGGCCGCGGCGGCATTTACTTTTGGCAGCGGCAGCTGGTCAAACGGCTGCCGACGCTGCGCGACCGGATGTACGCCGAGGCCTTGGCTTCAATCAGCATGGCGCAGCGGCTCGAGCAGCAGGCTAGTTTGCAGCCGCTGGTCAGGTCGAACCTGGAAATCCACGTCGACGTCGGCGAGGCCGGCCCGACCCGGGAGATGATTCAGGAAATCGTCGGCATGATCGTGGCCCACGGCTACCTCGCCAAAATCAAGCCCGACTCGTTTGCCGCTTCCAAGGTGGCTGACCGGCACACCATTCCGGTTCCGCACCTGGCGTTTGCTTCGGTAGCTGTTCGACAGAGCTAAGGCAGCAGTTTCAGCACACTCCACCCCGTACAGACGCTCCGCGTCTTACGGGGCAAGCCAGATTAGGGAAGAAGTTTGAGCACGCTCCACCAGGCCTGGATGTAGTCGGGGCGCTTGTTTTGGTACTTCAGGTAGTACGCATGTTCCCAAACGTCCAGGCCGATGATAGGCGTGTGGCCGTGCAAGTAGGGTGAGTCTTGATTGGGCAGCTGGTGGAGGTGGAGCTTGCCAGCCTCATCCTTGGCCAGCCACACCCAACCGCTGCCGAACAAGGTGGTGGCCAGGTCGGTGAATTGTTTTTTGAACTCAACCAGCGAGCCATAGGCATGGTCGACGTCATGAACGAGTTCCTGGTTGACTTCTTTGGACGAGCCCATGATTTTCCAGAACAGCGAGTGGTTGACGTGACCGCCGCCGTGGTTGCGAACGGCCTTTTTGTCAGGTTCGGGAAGGTTGAGCTGCTCCAGGTTTTGCAGCAAGTCTTCAACTGGGCGTTCAGCAATGTCCGGATGCTTTTCCAGCACCGCGTTGAGCTTATCAACGTACGTCTGGTGGTGCTTGGTGTGGTGGATTTCCATGGTGCGCGCGTCGATGTACGGTTCGAGCGCGTTGTAGGCGTAGGGGAGCGGGGGGAGGGCGTGTTTCATAGACGTGGAGGTAAGAATTTAAATGATGAATTATGGGGTATGGAGAATGGGGTATGGGGTATGGGCGGGGTAAGGGGCGGGAGTTTGGAGATTTGAGATTGGAGTTGGGAGTTGGGGCAGAAAAATTGAAGATGTAGGATTTAGTTTTTAGGTAGCGTGCCGATTCACCCACCCCGTCCCGCTGCTGCGGGACTTCGGCGGGCGGGGTCGGCGGTTGAATGAGGATGATTGAAGGCGAGTTGCGGGCTTGAGGTTTAGTGAGGAGTATTAAAGTATGAATTACAGGCTTGAGCAACGGGGAATTTTATGCTAGAATGAGGTGGAAACAAACAATGAAACCAACGTTAGTATCAGCATTGTACCACAGCGCACCACGGCGTCTACGTTTGACGATCGCTGGCTTGGTCGTACTGACTGGAGCGGGATTGGGGCCGAGCGTGACTGCGGCCAGTACGGTTGAGCAGTACCGCGGCGCGATCGTATCATCGGCTGAAGACGGCGGCTTGTGGTACGTCTACCCGGCGCGGCGAACGCGCTTGCGGCTCGACGGCGCGCTCGATCCGCTGACCGTGATTAAGCGCATTGCCGTGGGCATGAGTAATACAAACCTCGACAAGATTCCCCTGACCACCACGTCTGGGTTGGGTCAGCCGGCATTTCAGCAACGCTGGTCAGGTTATTTTTTAGTGCAAGTTCAGGATCGCGCACAGCTCTGGTACGTTAACCCGGCCTGGCAGCAGCGCCTCGAAGTCAACGTCAATAGTCTGATTGACTGGCTGCGGTCAGTCGCGGTGAGCGTTGACTCCGCGACGCTGGCGCAGTTGCCGACCGAGCGCAACCTGACCGTGCCGTTTACGCCGCAAGCTCCCCACGGCCGGTGGGATAAGGACCACAGCGAGTTTTGCGAAGAAGCCTCGGTGGCGATGGTCAGCCGTTACTTGCGCGGCCGGACCATTCGCAGCGCCAACGATGCCGAAGCCGAACTGCAACGTCTGAAGCGATGGGAACTGAAAAACCTCGGGTACCACTACGATACCAGTGCCGCCGCCACGGCCCGCATTGTGCGCGAAGTTTACAAGCTCAATACCCAGCTAGCGTTTGATCCATCAGCCAGTTACCTCCGGGAAATCATTGATACTGGCCATCCGGTGATCGTGCCGGTGGACGGTCGACAGCTGCGCAATCCTTTTTTTCGACGTCCTTGGCCGGACTACCACATGGTCGTGGTCAAAGGCTACACGACTGACGGTCGATTCATCGTGCACGAACCAGGCACGCGCCGCGGTCGCGACTACCTGTACAGCGAACGGACGATACTGCGGGCAATGCACGATTACAACAACGGCGACCCGGCGCGGGGAGCCAAGATCGTGCTGATTGCTTCGCGCTAACCCCAACCTACCTAGTATACACCATGGCGGTTGTGGAGCGGAAGATTGACGGGAAGGTGGTGGGCCAGTAACATATACCTCCCGAGCCAGTCGCTTCGGAAACGTACACCGCAGGGTGGGGACGCTCGTTTCAGCTACACGCGGAGGTGTCCCATGCGGCGATTCACGAGAGAAGCACTCGGCAAGAAACTTCAGTCCCTGTTGGCTCTCTCCCCGGAGGCTCGTCCGCTGGTGACGATCTACAACGCGGCCGACAACCAGACGTTGACCGAACGGAAAATCGTGGCTGCGTACCCACTGCCCTTTAATGGCCAGCGGGTGACGGTCGTCACGGACGGGGCCGAGGGCGTCAAGGAATTTACCTGGACCTCAGAACGGCGGTTAGCGCAGCCGGGGGAAACGCCTCTATCTGCGCTCGAGGACGGTTGGTGGTAACCGGCTTCGAGTTTACGACCCGTTGTTCTGCTTTGGGATCAGCGGGTCGTTTCTTGGCTAGGAAGATATGACCAGCAGTTTGCTCTTGACTTTTCTGACAATCCGTGCTATCATGTTTTGTTTTGTGATACGCTGATTTTACGTCGATGATTCGTCGGATCAAACATCACGTCAGGCGGCACGCGCGGACGGTGAAGCACCACTTCTGGAACGTTTTCATTCCGCACCCGGGCAACGACCACCGGCCGCACGCCCTGCGCCACCAGGCGCTGACCGCGTACGCCATCGTGATTGTAGTGGTCAAGGTGGTGGTCAGCGGTCTGTTGGTCGTCTATCCCGGTCCGTCAGCTACAGCCAACCTAACGGCCAGCAACATCGTCAGCCTGACCAACCAAGCGCGGCAGGACCAGAGCCTCAAAGCGCTGAAGGCGAACTCGAAGCTGGTGACCGGTGCGCAGCTCAAAGCCCAAGACATGCTGTCTCGGGGTTATTTTGCACACGTCAGCCCGAGCAAGGTGACGCCGTGGTACTGGTTCAAGCAAGCCGGCTACAGCTACACCACGGCCGGCGAAAACCTGGCCGTGGACTTTGTTACGGCTGAGGGCGTAACCGAGGCTTGGCTAGCCAGTCCCGGGCATCGTCGCAACGTGCTGAACGGCAAGTTCGTCGACATCGGCGTGGCCGTGGCCAGCGGCAAGCTGAACGGCGTCTCGACCACCGTGGTGGTTCAGTTTTTCGGCGCACCGGTGGCGACGAAACAGCAGCCTAAGAAGGTGGCGAAGGTGACGCCGCCCAAGCCAACGGCACCGGCGAAAAAATCAACCGTGGCGCAAACCGCACCGCCGCCCGAGCCTGTCCTGAGCGAAACCACGGAACCGTCCCTGCCGTCACCGCCGGTCGCTCCAAAGATTACCAGTCCAGATGGAACCGTCGTTGTGGCGACCGCTCGGCCATGGTTCGGCGGCGAGGCCGAGGAAGACGTCACCATTGAACTGTTCCAGAACGACCAGCCGGTCGGTTCGACTGCCAGCGATGCGCAAGGCTACTTCCGCTTGCAGCCGGACCGCGATTTGCCTGACGGCGTTCACGAATTGACGACCGTGGCCGTCAATCAAGACGGACGCAGCCAGCCGAGCGCGCCGGTCACGCTAACCATCGACACCCAGCCGCCGTCAGCCTCGCTCGAGCAAACCACGGTCTTGCCCTCCTACACCCAGCCGGGCGCCTACACTGTCTCGGCTGTCATCCGCGGCGAGGACGTGGCTGAAGCGCGCGTTCGCTTGGGTAGTGCCAGTGTCAGCCTACCGGTCGGCGTCACCAGTTTCACGGTCGAACTGACGCCGGCCTTCGGCGAAGCCGCCGACGGCATCGAGCTCGAGCTCAAAGATCCGGTTGGCAACGTTTCGGTCGTGCCGGTCGCATCGCTGTCGTTCCTGGATGTCGACGTGGTCCAACCCGCTTCCCGCAGCTGGCTGTCAGTCATCCCCAAGCTGCTGTTCTTTTCGCGTCGCTTCTTCGTGACTTTCTGGCTGTTCATATTCGTCGCTCTGGCCGTCAACACCCTGGTTCGCTGGCGCATCCAGCACCGGCCGATGATTCTGTACTCGTTGCTGCTGCTGTACGGCTTGACAGTCATCATGATTACGACGTGACGTCTACATTTGACGTGTGACTATTGACATTTGACCAGACCACGGGGCTGCTAAGTCAAATGTCACTTGTCAAATGTTTTTAACCTGCTACACTGTGTAGTAGCTAAATTATTGGTATGTCAGAACTACGTTTACCAATGCTCGGAGACCTGGAACGGGCGATCATGGAGGTGGCTTGGGCTCGGCCGCTGGTGACTGTCCGCGACGTGGTCGAGGCGCT
>JACQKI010000034.1 GCA_016204645.1 Candidatus Kerfeldbacteria bacterium | reverse complement strand
GAAGAAACGGTAACTGCAATATCAATTACCGGTTTGGCGCGGATGTCTCGGATTGCCGTACTTCCAACGTGCTGAACGTCAACCGCTTCTTTCCCAAAGACTTTCTTTAACTTTCTTTTTTCCTGCTTAAAACTTCGATCCCAAGCTGCAGAATGTTTTAACAACCGCACGGTACCGCGCTTCAGTCCAATCACAACTGTGGTCCCACCACCACCACAAACTCCCCTCGTACCCTGTCCGGATTATCGCGAAAGACATCGTAGACATAGCCAGCACTTCCACGCACCACTTCTTCAAATACTTTCGTTAGTTCGCGAGCCACGACCACGGTTCGATCGGCTGCCAACAGCTCTTTCAGTTTTTCCAGCGTCCTCATAATCCGGTGCGGCGACTCAAAAAAGGCGACGGTGTACTTTGATGCAACGATGGCTTGCAGCATCGTTTCCCGGCCTTTTTTGTGCGGCAGCCATCCCAGAAACGTGAAGCGATTGGTCGGCAAACCCGAGACGGATAGCGCCGCGGTCACAGCTGACGGCCCTGGCACGGCCACGACTTTGATACCGGCGTCATAAGCAGCGGCGACCAGCAATCCACCTGGATCAGATACGCCCGGCGTGCCGGCATCAGTAACCACGGCCACATGTTGTCCGTGCTTCAAACCAGCTATGACCTCGTCGATCTTAGCACTGCCAGAATGCTGGTGCACGCTCATCAGCTTCGGCTTTAGGCCGTAGCGATCGAGCAGCTTTTTTGTCACCCGAGTATCTTCACACGCCACCAAGTTAACACTTTCCAATGTTGACAGCGCCCGACGAGAAATATCATCCAGATTGCCGATCGGTGTGCCGACAACGAAGAGTGTTCCAGTCGTTTTCATGAGCTTTTAGCTGATAGCTTTTAGAGGGTGGCAAGCACGTCGCCTTCTAATAGCTACAAGCTAAAAGCTATAAGCTGAATTTCCTCCGAGTCATACATCCGATTCAACGGGCTCATCGCTTGGTCCGGTCGCCCCCTCTTCCTTGAAAAAATCTTCGAAAAACGAATCAATGATTAAAGCCAACGGAATCGCCAGGATGACGCCGACCAGGCCGCCCAGCGTGCCGCCGACCAGCACCACGATAATGGTCACGATCGGATTCAAGCCCGTCGTCTTCTGCATCACCTTCGGTACGATCAGGTTGTTCTCCAGCTGCTGGATGACGAGGTACAGGGCCGCGACCAACCCAGCCAATAAGGGCGATTGCCCAAAAGCGACCAGCACCGCCGGAATGGCGCCGATAATCGGACCGGCAATCGGAATTAACTCAGTTAGACCGGCGATCAGCGCCAAGGTCAGGGCGTAGTCAACGCCCAGCAGCAGCAAGCCGATGTAGCTCAAGCCGCCGACAATCACCGTCAGCAGCAGTTGCCCGCGCACCCAGCCGCCAAGCCGGGCTTGGATGCGTATGACCAGCTGGTGCAAATACGACAGGTAGGCCACCGGCGCGATAGCATTAACAAATCGCTTAAAGCCGTCCTCGGCCAGGACCATGTAGAAGGTCAAAACAAGAATACCGACGAACGAAAACAGTCCGCCGAACAAGCTGACCGTGCCGGCCGCCAGCTGAGTCGTGATTTTTACCAGGGCGCTGCCGACGTTCTGCAGCCAGCCCTGAATCGTGGCCGCCACTACTGGGTCGGCCTGAGCGCTACCGAAGAAAAACGATACGGCTCGATCGTAAAACACCGGCACGTCGGCCGCCAGCTGCCTAACCTGATCAGTCACCAGCTGCCCAAACAGGACGAGCACGACCGTGATCACGCCCAAAATCAACAAGAATATCAGGGTAATGCCCAAAGCCCGCGGCACGCGCCGGCGGTGCAGCCAATCGACCGGCGGCATAATAGCCGAAGCCAGAATAATGGAAAAGATGACGATCGCCAGGACGTTGCGAATCGACCACAATGCCACGACCACCACAATCAAGCCGAAAAACCGCAGAATGCTGCCGGTCGTTATGTCGAGCGTGGCGGTCCGCCGCTCAGCCGGCACGAGCCCCTCCGACCGATCGCAGTTCGCCGCGGTACTCGCGAACCACTACGTCAAGAATGGAAGCCACGGGAATTGCCAGGATCAATCCAAGACCGCCGGCCAGCTTAGCTCCGACCAGCATCACCACCACGATAATCACCGGGTTCAAGCCGACCGCTCGTGAAAACAGTTTGGACACCAAGACATTGGTGGTCAGTTGGTACAACGCGATCGCGACTATTAGCACAATCAGAGCCTTGGTGACAGACACGGTCAGAGCAATGAACACGGCCGGGATGATCCCGATGGCCGCGCCGACCAGCGGCACGAAGGCCGCCACGCCAGCTACGATCGACAAGAGCAGCGCATCGGGGATGCCGATGACGGTCAGGGCTAGGTAGCTGAACGAGCCGACCACCAGGCTGATGACCAGCTGACCGCGAAACCAACCGCTGATCCGTTCGACGGCCGCGGTCGTAATCCGACCCAGCCGTTCTCGTTGGCTGACTGGCGCCAGGCGGAACCAAAAACGACGCAGGTTTTCCTCGCCGACGGTGAAGTAAAACGTAATCACCAGGACGATGATGAACGAACCGAAGCCGCCGGCCACGCCTTTCAACCCGGCAAAAACGCCGCGCGTTAAGTTTGAAAAGTTTTCACTCACGCCGGATAGCGGCGCTTCGACGTCGCGGGCAGCGAAAAAGTCGGTCAGACGGTGGTAGTACTCAGGGAAACGCGTGGCCAGGGATGCGGCTTCGCGCGTGACCGCCGGAATCAGCAGCAGGACAACCGCCACCAGCAGCCCCACGATCGCGCTGTAGACGATCAGCACGCCGACCGGCCGGGGCAGGCCGCGCCGCGACAGCGCATCAATCCACGGCCCGATGGCCGCGGCCAAAATCATCGACAAAAACAGCAGCAGGATAATGTCCCGCAGCGCCCACAACAGCAGCAACCCGAAGGCAACCGCCAGCAATCGAATGTACGAAGCGGTTGAAATTTTGGTCGAAACTGTGCCGTCAAGCGCCATGCGTTCAGGGTAGTCCCCGTACCAGCTTACCAAACTCCTGACCCGACCGATAGGGACCGATCAGCGCCAGGTTCAGGCGCGACTTCTGGAACACCTGCCGAGCCACGCGCCGGATGTCGGCCGCGCTGACCCGCTGCAGTCTGACGATTTTCTGCTCCGGCGTCTCGACCCGACCCTGCAGCAACAGCTGCTTGCCAACCCAGTCCGCAATTTCATCAGAATCCTCCAGGCTGAGTATTATTTTTCCGCGTACGTACTCCTTCGCCCGTTTCAGTTCTTCCTCGGTCACGCCGGACGTCGGTACAGCCCGCAGCTCGTCCCATATTTTTCTGAGAGCTTGCTTGAGGCGCGTTTTTTCCAATCCGGCGCGGACTAAGAACGTACCCGTATCCTGGTAAATCGACGTTTCCGTCCGAATGAAGTAGCACAAGCCCAGCCGTTCGCGAATGTTGATGAACAGTCGCGAGCTCATGTTGCCGCCTAAGATGACGGCTAGCAATGACAGCGCTGGCAAGTCCGGGTGTCGGTAGGGGTAAGCCGGAAAACCCAAGCCGATTTGCACCTGGGCGGTGTCGCGAAAACGAACCACCGCAGCCGGACGGCGCTGGCTAACCCGAAACCGTTCGAACGACGAGCGGCGCCGAGGTCCATGCTGTCCATTGAAATATTGGCGAACCAGGCGCTGCGCCTGCTGGTCGCTGAATTTTCCGGCCACGGTCAAAAGCAACTGATGCGGCGTGTAGTACTGCGCTTTGTAGCGCATCAGCTGCTGACGCGTGACTCGCCGAATCACCGGGCGCGGGCCGGCGATCGTCATGCCCAACAAGCTGCCTTTAAATATCAATTGTTCAAAAACTTCATCCAGCAACATCATCGGGTTATCTTCGTACATGTTGATTTCTTCGACGATCACGCCGCGCTCGCGTTCGATCTCTTTCGGATCAAACAGTGAGTGGTAGAGCATGTCGGACAAAATATCGAGCGCCAGCTCCAACTTGTCCGCGCTGACCTTAATGTAGTAGCCAGTATGATCCTTGCTGGTGAAGGCGTTATACTCGGCGCCGACGCCGTCCAGCTCCTTGGTGACGGCCAGGCTCGACGGCCGTTTAGTCGTGCCTTTGAAAAACAGATGCTCGATGAAGTGCGACGAGCCGTTGATGTTCGGCTGCTCATGCCGTGAACCGACTGGGAACAAAATCAGCACGGTCACGGCTTTCGTCTCGTGCATCGGCGCCAGCAGTACCCGCGTGCCGTTTTTTAACGTCAATCGTTTTGACACCATAGAGTGTTTATTGTAGCACGTTGGGCGTACCACCCCACCCGGTCAGGTGGCCGGGTCGCCCCTCCTAGCCTAGGAGGGGCTCCGCGAAGCGGAGGGGTGGTACTACCACGATCCCCCGCCACCACCACCAAATCCCCCACCGGAAAATCCGCCGCCACCAAAGCCTGAGCTGCCCCGTGCCGCCGGCGGTACAAAGGCCTGAGTCGCCTGCGTATGCATGCTGCTCAGCGATGACCACAGCAGCAACGAGTTAAACCCGCCGTCGTACGTGCCGTAGTACCAGCGCGGTGGCTGCATGGCGATATCAGCGAACGCTTTGCTCCACTGATCGGCCACGCCAAAAGCCATAGCGTACGGCAGGAACTGCTCAAAAATGTGCTCACGCTCCTGCCACTGCAATCGGTACTTCTCAGCTTTTTCCAGGTATTCCTTGAAACCACGGGTGTGCCGTAGAGCCTTGACGCCTTTTGGCGTGCGTTTTGGCATGACCCGACTGAATATCAGCATCAGCACACCGGTGATCAAGAAACCGGGAAACAAGAACGGCACGACTAGGCCGCCGGCTAGCACCATGACGCCTAGAATTAAAAACTTCTTGCGGGCCCTGTCCGGATGCGCCACGAAGTAGCCTTTGGTAACCGCCGTTTGGTAGAGCTGCTCCGAAATATCGCGCATGTGGGTGTGAAACTTCCCTTTCAGGTCGCTCAGGTCAACGCTCGAACCATCGGCAAACAAGGCCTTGAGCATCTGTCGCTCGTGCGGTTGAAGTGAAGCGTCGTCGGCGACCGGCCGCTCACGTTTCAAGGTATAGTCGGTTGACGTCCCCAAACCGAGGAACCGATCGTTCTTGACCTCGGTAATGCTCAGGTAGCCGCGGACGGCTAAGTCGATCATGATGGCGATGATATCGCGCGGATTGGCTCGTTCGTCGAACAGTACGCCGATCTCGCCGGGGGTCAGCTTGTCCGGCGGATCGTACTGGACCACCGTTGTCCGCGGCTCGGTCTGCGGGTCATGGCCGTGCCGCTTCCACCAGAAAAAGAGGAACAGCGCCACGACCAGTGGCAAGGCTAAGTTGCCAACCACGATCCAGGGCAGGCCGAACTGCCCGAAAAAATTACTGGCCGATGATTGCCCAGCGGCTGACCGCAGCTCGTCGTAGTTCGCCGGTTTGATTACCACCCCCGGCGCCCAGCCGACCACCGCGGTCAGGGGTTCGGCCGCCGACAAGTTGATCAGCGGCGGTTCGACTCCGATCGAACAGTTTCGCTCGTCGCTACCGAGTGGGCCAGTGTAGCAGGTGGCTTGAACTGATTCAGCCGTGGCACCGGGCGGCAGGTGCACGACCGCCGCCACGCTCGTCAGCGGCACGTCCCAGTCTGTGCCGGTCACGTTCCAGTACAGCTCGTCGTGGTCGTCGAAAAAGTTGACCGCGGCTTCGGCGGTATAGAAGACTTCGTACTGGTGTGTCCCGGTGATGGTTCGATCCGGGTCGCCGATTTTGACTGACAGCTGATTGCCCGATCTTGACGTTTCGTAGGGCACCGGCGCGCCGTCGAGGGCGACGCGCTGGATGTCAATTGGCACAGACACGGTCGAACCGCTTTCAGCCGGGTAACGAAACGGTATTTCACGGAATATTCCGTGCTTATTAACGAAAAAATTAACGGCGACGGTTTCGTGGACTGCGATCGAGGCGTCGCGGTTGATCTCAATCTCTGCTTGGAAGCTGGTGATTGACCATTCGGCGGCCTGCGCGGCCGGGCTAGCCGCAAGCCAGACCGCGACGAAAACCGCCGCCCAGGCTCGCCTCATCTTACATCCTCAATCTCAAATCTCTAATCTGAAATCTCCAATCTCAACGCTGTTACCGCTCACTTCAGCTTCTCTCCAACGTAGGCCTCTAACTCCTCCACCGCCACATTTTCCTGCTCCATTGAATCCCGATCGCGCACGGTCACCGTTCCTTTCGGCCGCTTCGCGCCTTCGAGCGTATCGAAATCAACGGTCACGCACCAGGGCGTGCCAATTTCGTCCTGCCGGCGGTAACGCTTGCCAATCGATCCGGTTTCGTCGTAGCTAACTGACCACTGCTGACGCAGCGTCGCCGCAACCTCAAGTGCCACCTTCTGTAGCTCCGGCTTCCTCGACAGCGGCAGCACGGCAACGGTGTACGGTGCCAGTCTGGGATCGAGTTTCAGCACCACTTCTTCCTCTTTAATGCTCTCGGTAGTCGTCGTCCGGCCGCCGGCAATCGCCTGGTACGCATCCAGCAAGAAAGCTAAGGCCGCCCGGTCAACGCCCATCGACGGTTCGATCACGTAGGGAACGACTTTTTTGCCCGACGCGTCGGCCACGGCAAAGGCGTCGTCGCGGCCGCGAGCAACTCGACCGTGGCGGCGGAGATCAAAGTCCGTTCGATCAGCGATGCCCATCAGTTCCGCCCAACCACCCTCAATCGGAAACGCATATTCAAGATCAGTGGTCGCCCGGGAGTAGTGCGCCAACTCATCCGGCTGGTACCGATGCTCCCGCAAGTGGTTGGCTGATAGGCCGAGTCGACGAAACCACTGATGGCAGACGGTCACCCACTGATGGAAGGCTTGCGGCGCATCGTCCGGGAACACGAAGTATTCAAGTTCCATCTGCTCAAACTCGCGCGAGCGAAAGACGAAATTGCCAGGCGTAATTTCGTTGCGGAACGCTTTGCCGACTTGCGCAATTCCAAACGGCAACTTTAACCGCATGGTTTCGGCCACGGCCTCAAAATTGACAAAGATGTTCTGGGCCGTTTCCGGTCGCAGGTACGCGGCATTGGCTGTATCCTCAGCCGGCCCGACAAAGGTCTTAAACATGGTGTTGAACTGCCGCGGCGGCAGCAGTTTCCCGCCACAGTCAGGGCATGTTTTCTTAACTTCACCGGCTTTAAAGCGGTGGTGGCACTTGGTGCACTCCACCATGGCATCGTTGAAATTCACCACGTGCCCGCTGGCTTCCCAGACTTTCGGATTGGTGATGATGCTGCCGTCGAGGCCGACGACGTCATCGCGCTGCTGGACGAACGCTTTCCAGAATTCTCGCTTGATGTTGTTTTTCAACAACACCCCCAGCGGGCCCCAGTCCCAAAACCCACCGAGACCGCCGTAGATTTCGGCCGACGGAAAAACAAACCCGCGTCGTTTTGAGAGGTTCACTATCTGCTCTATTCCGACGTTTTTTCCAGCCATATCGCGCTTACTCTAACATTTTTGCTTCACTCCAGCAACATAACTTGACACACCCAACCTGGCCCGCTAGTCTTACCCCGGACAATCTGACGAATCTGACGACGTCCGGAGGAACTAGCCGGCTCGTTGTCATCACGACTACCGTACTACTGAGGCGGGAGGCTGATTGTATGCGCCGACCAAGACGCTGGCGGGGATTTCCGCATGTGCTCCGGATGCAGCAGTTTCAGCCCGAGCACCTCGACTACATCTTTCACCTGGCCGACGAGGTTCGCGCCGACCGCGCCCGTTTCTCGGGTGTGCTCAAGGACGTCAACGTCGCCGTCATCTTCAACCAGGATTCGTCCCGCACCCGTAAGACGTCACATCGAGCGGCTACCATGCTCGGTGCAACGGTCGACGTCGAACCGAACATGGAGAAGTTCTCCAGCGTGGCCAAGGGCGAGTCCCTCGAGAACACCATCGACCTG
>JACQKI010000036.1 GCA_016204645.1 Candidatus Kerfeldbacteria bacterium | reverse complement strand
TCAGCGGCGGCAATGGCGACGATGTTATTGACGGCGGCGCGGGCAACGATACGATCAAGGGAGACATCGGCAATGACACTCTGGTCGGCGGAGCTGACACGGATGTGCTGACGGGCGGTCTTGGCACTGATACCTGCGACGGCGAGACCGAGGTGTCGTGCGAGCTGTAGATTCCAGTCTTTGAGCCAAGGAGTTCGCCGCGAACCGCCAGACTTGGATTGACGTAAAACGAAAGAGCCACACGATGACCAGTGAGGTTCTTTCGTGTGGCTGTGCATCGGAGATCGAGCCAATGTCTACGAATCGGCCACGACCTTGCCCCGCTTGATCTGAATGGCCTGGACCGATCGTCCGAGCTGCTTCGCCAGGACAGAATCAGGCGGGCGATTCGGTGCCGTGATCAGGGCGATCTCGGCGGTCGTCCACCACCGTCGGGCGTTGCGAGAATTCTCGGGGGTGTCGCGGTGCTTCTGGTAGTAGCGGCCTTTCCCGGCTTGTCGCTTGGCCGGGTGGCGGTACCGCCAGGCCTTGTTCCATTGGTACCGTTGCGTCACGACCGAACCTCCTTGCGGGTCGAGTGAGACGGCCACGAACGGTGAACGAGCGGTAGCCTGCTCGCGGTGTCGACGTGGTACAGCAGGCAGCGACCGGCAGCAGGCTATCATACAAACACGCTCGTGTCAAAGGTCCGGAAGCCGGTCTTCCGTGCAGATTTGACCTGTGGATGAAGGTTCGTGTCGGCCGTTTCGGCACGAGACCCTTGAGCTGATCGAACCCTTGGCGGACCAGCGCTTCGGCCATTCGGCGTAACTGCTGTCAATTGACGGCCTGGTGGTCGATTCGCTTAGCCCGCCGGTCGGTCTCCCTTTTTGATATACTTACATGATGTCAACCATCAATGACCTCAAGCGTGATTTTCGGCGGCTAGCCAGTCCAAAAAAAGCCAAGGCCTCGGCCTGGTTTTTCAAAACCGCAAAAGGAGAGTACGGCCACGGTGACAAGTTCTTAGGCGTGACAGTTCCAGAGCAGCGTCAGATTGCCAAAAAGCACCGGGACCTGCCGCTGGCCGACGTGCGGCGGCTGCTGCAATCAAAGTACCACGAGCACCGTTTGACGGCAGTGCTGATTTTGAGTGACCAGTTTAAACGTGCTGGTGATAAAAGACGGGCTCAGATTGCCCAGTCCTATCTGAAATCAACGAAATACATCAACAATTGGGACATTGTTGATTCGTCAGCCCCGCACATACTGGGGACGTACTTGCTCGATAAGCCGCGAGCAGTACTCTACAAGCTAGCGCGATCGAAGAATCTGTGGGAACGGCGGATTGCTGTGTTAGCCACGCAAACGTTCATTCGGCACGGGCAATTCAAGGACACGTTGAAGTTGGCCAGCATGTTGCTTCGTGACAAAGAAGATCTGATGCACAAAGCCGTTGGTTGGATGTTGCGTGAAGTGGGGGATCGGGATCGTGCGGTCGAAGAGCGATTCCTGAAAGAGTACGCCCCGGTCATGCCGAGGACAATGCTGCGCTACGCTGTCGAGAAATGGCCGGCCGTTAGTCGAAAGCGGTTCATGCTGAAACGTAACCGTAATCCCTGACTGAAGTTGTCAACTACTACATACTGTAGTAGCATATCCATATGCCTTGGATTCTTGGTTTGATTGTGGCGATCGGCATTGCGGTCGGCGTGGTCGTTGACCAGCGTCGAACGCCGGCCGAACCTACAACTTCCAACCAGACGTTCGAAGCTGAAACGCAGCCAGATGCGCCGGTAGTTGGCTTGCCAGCCACGACTTCGCCGACGGTTGAGCCGAGTACGTCGCCAGTTGATCAAAGCGCTCAACCGGCAGTTCACCCGGTTTCGATTCCAGCTTTGGAAGCGCTCCAGCCAGACGGCCGCGACTTGCAGCTCGGTCAGGTCCTGGCTCAAGCCGCCGCGTACACGCGTTACTTCGTGACGTACGACAGCGGCGACTTAAAAATTTCCGGCATCATGAACATCCCGAAAGGGGATGGTCCGTTTCCGGTTTTGATTCTCAACCACGGCTACATTGACCCGGCCGTCTACACCAACGGTCGCGGCCTGAAGCGCGAGCAAGACTACTTTGCGCGTCAGGGTTTTGCCGTGCTGCACCCCGACTACCGGTGCCACGCCCAGTCTGACTGCGACGCCTCGAGTGAGTTCACGCTCCGGCTCGGCTACGTCAAAGACGTGATCAATGCGGTCGAGGCCATTAAGACGTCAAGCGATCCGCGTCTGGATACAACCCGATTGGGTATGCTCGGGCACTCAATGGGCGGCGGCATTACTTTGAACATCATGGTGGCCAAGCCTGATCTGGTCGACGCCTACGTCCTCTACGCGCCGGTCTCGTCGGACTTGCGGGATAACTACGATCGTTGGACGATCCGGCGGCCGGCCGAAGCCAAAAAAATCGTCGAGCTGTACGGGACGCCGGATGAAGCACCGACGTTTTGGGACAACTTATCGCCGCGGACGTTCTTCAGTCAGGTGACCAAGCCGATCATGGTCCACCACGGTACGGCTGACGAGAGCGTGCCGATTGAGTGGTCGAACAAGAGCGTCGAGTTGCTGAAAGCGACCGGCGCCGACGTGACCTACCACGTCTATCCTGGCCAGCCGCACGAATTTGGCGGCGGCTGGGCGTCGTTCATGGAACGGTCGCGGGATTTTTTCCGGGAGTGGCTAATTACCTAGGGGTGCGATCAGCGCCGAAACAAAACGGCTGCCGTTTTCGTACTACCTAAGACGTGGACGATCATGGATTACCAGTCATTCAGCGACGAGCAACTGACAGCCGAGGCGCAAACCGGCTCGCAGCTCGCTTACACCGCGCTGGTTAAACGGTACTGGGATCGACTGGTTCGCTACGTGCGCCGGATGACGGCCGGCTCGAGCGAGGCCGAGGACGTCGTTCAGAATGCGCTGGTCAAGGCCTGGCAAAACCTCCGCGGCTTCAATCCCGATCGTCGTTTCTCGCCCTGGATCTACCGGATCGTCCACAATGCCCTCGTTGACCACCTCAAGTCGCGTCAGCGCGATCCGCTGCCGTTCTTCGACCCGGACGTACTCTTCCCGCACCCGGTGGCTCCGGATCGGGCCGATACGCGAGCCGATCTGGCGCTCATCCGCCGGCAGCTCGATCAAAGCTTGGATAAACTTGAAGCCAAGTATCGAGAAGTCCTGGTGTTGCGGTACTACGAAGCGTTGTCCTACACGGAGATTGCCGACGTGCTGCGGCTGCCGGTCGGCACGGTCGGAGTTCGAATCAAGCGCGCCCTAGCCAAATTGCAATCATTTATTCCGCCCCATGAGCATGCCTGACGAACAACCGAAACAGCCGTCGAAACTTGAGTCGTCACCAGTCCAGCGATTGTTGGATGCGATCGGACAAGGTCACGTGCAGATGCGACCGAAGTGGAAGTTCATCATGGAAAACGTAGCCGTTGGTGCGGCCATCGTGGCGGTCGCCATCGGTTTGGTGTACCTCGGCAGTTTTATTACGTACCTGTGGCGATCAGCGCGGTTCTCGGCCTTGCCGGCCTTTGGCCCGGAAGGATACGGCCTCCTAGTTCGAGCGTTCCCGTGGTGGCAGGTGCTGTTCATCCTGTTGGCCGCGGGCGCATTCATCTTCCTGCTGCGGCGTAAAACGCATCTCTACCGTTGGCCGTTGCTTGTGACCTTAGGCGTCTTCGTGTTGGCGTTTGTGATGGCGGCGGCGGTGACCGATGCGGCGCGGTTGCATGACCGCTTAGCTAACCGCAGTCTTCGTGGTGGCGGCGTGCCAATCGTCGGACCGTTCTACCGCGGCCACCACCTGCTTGTCCGAGGTCTGGTCACGCCCGGTGCCATCATGAAGATCAATGGCAGTACCTGGACCATTGACACGGATGACGAAACGGTCAAGGTAAAGATCACCGACCAGACGCGAATTCCGGCAAATTGGGAACCGGCGGTCAGTGACGAGATTGTGGTCGTTGGTGAGCGCGACGACGGCGCGATCGAAGCGACCGCCATCCTTCCGGCTGACCGGTTGCCCCGGCGAATGCCTTTCAGGGTACCGCGACCAGATGAAATACCGCGGCCGCCGCCGTCGTATTACTAGGTGCACGTGCAGATTTACCAGTAATCTCTAGACCCTATGATTCAACGAAATCAGCTCGTTCTCGCCACGATCTTGGCGGGCGCCATCGGCTTGGCCACGCTCGGCATCGTTCGCGCACAGTCGAGCGCGGATGGCGTCGATCAACCGGTCGTCAGCACGGCGGTGACCACGGCCGAATCGGCTACGCCGGCTACTACCACGACGATTCCTGTCATGGGCAAGCGCCACGGCCATCACCTCCAGGAGATGGCTGACCTCCTCGGCCTGAGCCTGACCGACCTCCAGGCCAAGCTCGACAGCGGCACGCCGCTCTACAAGATTATGACCGAGAAGGGCTGGACGTACACCAAGTTGATGGAGCGGCGGCAGGCTGACTTCGAGGCGACGCTGAAGGATATGGTCTCGGTCGGATACTTGACGCAGGAACAGGCCGACCAGTTTCTGGTCACGTTCAAGGAACGGATCGCCAGCGGCGAAATGATGCCAATGGGATTCGGCCACCACGGATTCGGTATGGGCATGGGCCACCTGAAATAGGTCAGATGCTGTCCCAGCACCACGTTGTCCCCCAACGTGGTGCTGGATGTCTGCCGACTTTCATAAACTCAAAACCTTTTTTTATGAGCGCAGTTTCTCGCGGAACAAAAAACGTCTTTCGGAACCCTATCCGCACGTTCGCGGTGGTGATTATTTTGGGTCTTAGCCTGGGGACGGTGGTTGTCATGCTGGCCGCCCAAGCGGTAGTTGACCAGCGAATTAGCGAGGTGAAGTCCAACATCGGCAATACCATTACGGTCTCGCCGGCCGGCGCGCGTGGATTTCTGGGCGGTGGTGAACCGCTCAAGCCTGAACAGGCTGAAACGGTGAAGGCATTGGCGAACATCACGAGCGTCGACGCCACGATTGACGCGCAAATGGTGCCGAATACGGATACGACGCTGCAGTCGCCGATCGAGGCTGGCACGCTCGGTGGACGAGGCGGGCGGATTTTCAATATTCAAATTGAACGGGAGGGCAGGCAGGTCTTGCCGGAAAATTTCCAGCCGCCGATTTTGGCGATCGGCACCAACAATGCTCATTACGGCGGCGAGTTGGTCGGTCGACAGTTTACGTTTTCCAGCGGCACCGCTATTGATGCGTCTTCCGAGTCCATGACCGCGCACGTTGGCAAAACGCTAGCGGAGAAAAATGCTCTGACACCTGGATCAACGTTCACTGCCTTTGGCGAGACGATCACGGTCAGCGGCATCTTCGACGCTGGCAACCAGTTTGCTAACAATGCCACCATTTTCCCGCTGAAGACATTGCAGAAACTTTCAGATCAGGAGGATAGCATTACGAGCCTCGTTGCCCACGTCAATACCGTGAGCAATATTGCCACTGCCACCAACGCGGTCAAGGCGGCGCTCGGCGATACCGCTGACGTAACCAATTCAGAAGACAGCGTCAGACAGGCCATTGCCCCGCTGGAGAATATCAGAACCATTGCCACCACCAGCTTGGTCGGCGCCTTGATTGCCGCAGCCGTGATCACCTTGCTGACGATGGTGATGATTGTTCGGGAGCGACGAAAAGAAATCGCCGTGCTCAAAGCGTTGGGTGCGGGAGACCGCACGATTATCAGTCAGTTCGTCAGTGAAGCAGTGCTTTTTTCGGTCATGGGCGGGCTGGTTGGTACGATTCTCGGGTTTGCGTTTGCGAATCCGGTGGTTAGAGCTTTAGCGACGTCAAGCCAGCGGGGACCCCAGATCGGACCGGAAACGGTGGGGGGAGGTCCGGGAGGCGCCATCCGGACTGTTGTCGGCGGCTTCCGCGCTGTCCAAGGAGCAGTCCGCGACCTGCAAACAGTCGTCGACTGGCAAATTGTTCTTTATGGATTCATCGCCGCCATTGGCATCGCAATTATTGGTTCGGCCGTGCCGGCTTGGCTGATCAGTAAAATCCGTCCGGCCGAAGTGTTGAGGAACGAATAACATGATCAGAGCGGAGCAACTTAAGAAAGTATTCAAGAACGGGGGCGCTGAAGTCCGCGCGGTCGATGACGTGAATTTTGAGGTGACGACCGGTCAACTCGTCGCGATCGTCGGCAAGAGCGGCAGCGGCAAGAGTACGTTGCTGGCGTTGTTGGGCGCGCTGGATGCGCCAACCGAAGGAACGATTGAGATTGACGGGGAAAAGGTTACTGATTTAGGTGGGAAGGATTTGCTCACGTACCGCCGAGCAAGCGTTGGGTTCGTCCTCCAAAATTACAACCTTGTTCCCAATCTCTCCGCGCTCGACAACGTCATGCTGCCGATGGAGCTGGCTGGCCGTCCGGCGAACGAGCGACGGCGACGGGCCCAGCAACTCCTCCAGCAGGTAGGGTTGAGCGGAGCTGTGCTCAAACGCCGGCCGGGGAAACTCTCCGGCGGCGAGCAGCAGCGCGTCGCCATTGCTCGGGCCTTAGCCAACCAGCCGAAGCTGGTGTTGGCCGACGAGCCGACCGGCAACCTTGACCAGCAGACAAGCGCTACCATTGTCGAACTGCTACACGCACTGGCCAAGTCGGAAAAAACCACCGTCATTGTGGTCACGCACGATCAGGCGATTGCCCGGCGGGCCGATCGCACATTTCGGATTCAGGACGGAAAACTTTCAGCCTAGAATCATTAGATCGGTGGTGACACCGGTCGGGAGTGCGGTATACTGGGGACCATGGAGCAGTCAAACGGTAGCTTGCCCCGTGCGCGCCCAGTCGGTCCGGTTCTGCTGCGTCTCGCGCTGTTGCTCATCTGGCTGGCGGTGCTCGTCATGCCCGTCTATGTCTTTTTTTCGGTCCGCGGTGGCCTCTCGTTCTTGTCCGGCTTGGACTTCGCCGAGTTCAACTATGCCCTGTTTCCGCTGGTCGGACTGTATGCGTTTACGCTCCTGTGGTTGCAGTTCGTCATCGGGGCTGCACGTTCAGTGCTGCGGAACGTCGTCCATCCGGCGATCTTCACCTGGCACCGCCGCCAAGGGATCTTGATTTTCCTGCTAGCCTGGCTGCATCCGACGTTGCGGTTTTTCGGCATTGGCCTGGATCAGTACTTCAAGAGCTGGGGCGTCGATCCGAGCCTGGTTCCCTACCTGTGGCTGGGGTACCTGCAACTGTTTTTATTGACGCTGACGGCCAGCACGGCCTTGCTG
>JACQKI010000035.1 GCA_016204645.1 Candidatus Kerfeldbacteria bacterium | reverse complement strand
GCCGAACGCCGCGGTCGAATCCGGCCACCTACACCGGCGTGTTCACGTACATCCGCGACCTGTTTACGCAAGTACCGGAAGCGCGCATCCGCGGCTACGGACCGGGACGTTTTTCTTTCAACGTCAAAGGCGGGCGCTGCGAGTCGTGCGAAGGCGACGGGGTGGTCCGGATCGAAATGCACTTTTTGCCGGACGTCTACGTCGAGTGCGAAGAGTGCAAAGGCCAGCGATACAATTCGCAGGCGTTGGAAATTCTGTACAAGGGCAAGAGCATTGCCGACGTTTTGGACATGACCGTCGAAGAGGCGATGCGGTTCTTCGAGCACATCCCGGCCATCCACCAGAAGCTGAAGACGCTGTTCGACGTCGGCCTGGGATACATCCACCTGGGTCAGCCGGCGACCACGCTGTCCGGCGGCGAAGCCCAGCGCGTCAAGCTGTCAGCCGAGCTGTCGCGGCGAGCGACCGGTCGGACGCTGTACATACTCGATGAACCGACGACCGGCCTGCACTTCGATGATGTCAAGCGTCTGCTGGGCGTGGTCAACCAGCTGGTCGACAAGGGCAATACGGTGCTGGTGTTCGAGCACAATTTGGACGTGATTAAGTGCGCGGATTGGATTATCGACCTCGGACCAGAAGGTGGTTCAGGCGGCGGCCAGGTCGTGGCTACGGGCACCCCGACGGACGTGGTCCGGGCAGCCGGCTCGTACACCGGCCAGTACCTCAAATCAGTGGTGCCGCTGACCTCGGCGGCGTTGGTAAAAAAGAGCAACGGCCGGAAGCGCGTGGCCGCGCGGTAAGCTCTGGAGCGGCGGTCGCAACTGCGGTAGACTGGACGTACGACTATGTCCAGCAGCTTTGACTCAGCTTTGGAGCGAGCGATTATCGCGGCCTTAGCCTACCACGACGTCTTCGAATATCCGCTGCGGGTGGAAGAAGTCTGGCGCTGGCTGTACGTCTCAGACGGACGTGCGTGGGAGGCAGTGCAGCGAGCGACGCCGGCCGACGTTGAGCAGGCGCTGCAGCGGTTGCAAGTTGCCCGAGCTGTTGATCGGGCGGGCGAGTGGGTAACCTTGCGCGGACGATCGGGAATTATTGCGACCCGCTTGGAGCGGCACGCGGCCAACCTACGCAAGTGGCAGCGGGCAGAAGGCGTGACGCGTCTGCTGCGGATCGTACCGTTTGTTCAGTTTGTCGGCGTGGTCAATACGCTGGCCCTGGACAATGCCCGGCCGGAGAGCGACATTGATTTGTTTGTGGTGGCTGGGCGCGGACGACTGTGGCTGACGCGGCTGCTGGTTACCGTGGTGGTGCACCTACTTGGCCTGCGCCGGCACGACCTACATGTGGCTGATCGAGTGTGCCTGAGTTTTTTTGTCAGCGAGGCGGCGCTAGGTCTGCAGCCGCTGCGCTTGGCCGGCGTTGATGACGACGTGTACCTGACGTACTGGACGTCCCAGGTCGTACCCTTGTACGAACGCGGCGACGCCTGGGCTGCGTTCCAGCAGGCCAATCGGTGGATCGTTGATCGGCTACCGCACGGCTTGGTCGGGACGCCCAGCCCGCGATTCGGCAGCGGGATGCTGACGCCGATCCTGCGCGCCGCGCCAGAGTTGCTGCTGACCACGCCGCTCGGTGCAGTTTCCGAGTGGCTGGCAAAACGTTTACAGCTCCTGGTTATGCGCGACAAGTATTGGAGCCGCCGGTCAGCCGGCACGACTGAGGTGGTGGTCAATAATGAGGTTCTGAAGTTTCACGAGCGCGACCGGCGGGCGGCCTATCGAGCTGCCTGGCAACAGCGGCTGCAGGCCCGAGGTTTGGGATGATCCCGTTAGAAAGACCTTTACCAACGACTTTGAAGTTCGTGATGCCATGCTATCTTAGACCAGCTGACTTTCTAACGGGATGAAGTGCCCTCGCTGCGGTGCGAATAACCCGCGGCCGGAAATGACGCTCGAGCGCTGCGTCAAGTGCAACTTTTTGCTGACCGGCGAAGTTCATCCGAGCATGTCGCCGCAGCTCCGAAAGCTGGCGCGTCAGCGGCGGTGGAGGCGCTTGGGCGTTTTCTTGGTATTCGCAGTACCGCTCGCCGCGTACGTCTGGTCAGCCAACTGGTTCGGCATGCTGCCGTGGCAGCAGCGGTTTACGGTCAGCGCCCAACCCACGCAGTCGGCCGTGCTCGGCGCCGGTTCGATTCCAATGAACGTCGGCGGACTGTCAGCCCTGTTCTCACGGGAAGCGCTGTGGAGCATCGATGCCATCGTGCTGGGTCGGCACGATACGCGCGGTTGGCTGATGTCGTTTGCGCCCCAGACCGTGGTCGCGGCTTGGGGTCCGGCCGCCGACGTCCCACGGCCCTCGGTCGCCATTTCCGCGTCCGACGCCGGCACGCAGGCAACGTCGTCGAACGCGCTGGTCGACCAGTCGGTGTTCAAAACCTCGGCCGGCGCCCTGCGCATCCTGGCGACCAACCAGGAAGTCCAGCAGCGGCTGGCGAGGATTAAGAGCGGCGACCGAGTGCACGTCGAAGCCTACCTGGCCAGCGGATCGTACGACAGCCAGCGCGTGGTAGCCACCATTCCGGCCAGCGGCGAACGCGGAGTGCCGCAGTACCTGCTCGAGGTAACCTACCTGGAAGTCAACGGTCAGCCGGTGCGCTGATCCGCCAGCCAGGCATCTTTTCTGAGGAAAAAAGCGGCCTGACCGGCATTGGCTTGACAGGGTGGCTTCGGTTGCTACAATGTGGATAATTAGCACTCTGGGAAGAAGAGTGCTAAAATCGACCTTTACACCTAATGTTATAAGGGAACTTTAAGACTGTATGAACCTACGTCCGTTATCCGATCACGTGCTCGTCAAACCAACCCAAGAAGACAAAATGACCAAGAGCGGCATCGTCCTGCCCGATACGGCCGAAGACGATAAAGGTTTGAAGCAGGGCGAGGTACTGGCCGTCGGTCCAGGTAAGTTGCTGGATAACGGCCAGCGCGCGCCGATGTCGGTTAAGGTCGGCGACAGAGTGATCATGAAAAAGTACGGTCCCGACGAAGTCAAAATCGAGGGCGTCGAGTACCTCGTCGCTGAGGAAAGCGACATCATTGGCATTGTCTAGTTAGCGAAGAAAGGATTTATTGCATGGCCAAGCAGATTCAATATGAAGAGCAAGCCCGACAGGCGTTAAAGCGTGGGGTCGACAAGCTTGCAAACGCGGTCAAGATCACGCTCGGTCCGAAAGGCCGAAACGTGGCGCTGGACAAAGGTTTCGGTTCGCCGACCATTACCAACGACGGCGTAACCATTGCCAAGGAAATTGAACTGGAAGACAAATTCGAGAACCTGGGCGCGCAGCTGCTGCAGGAAGTCGCTTCCAAGACGAACGACGTGGCCGGTGACGGCACGACCACGGCGACCTTGCTGGCGCAGACCATGATTGACGAGGGCTTACGCAATGTTTCAGCGGGGGCCAACCCGATGGGCATCAAGCGCGGTTTGGAAAAAGGCGTCATCGTCATCGTCGCCGAGTTGGAAAAGTTGGCCAAGCCCGTCAAAACGACTGAGGAGATTGCGCAGGTCGCATCGATTTCAGCCCAAGACCCGGAAGTCGGGAAAGCCATTGCCACGGTCATGGATCGTTTCGAGAACAAAGGCGACGCGGTGGTGACGGTGGAAGAGTCACAGACCTTTGGTTTGGAGCATGAGGTAGTTGAAGGCTTGCAGTTTGACAAGGGTTACGTTTCACCGTACATGGTTACGAACACCGAGCGGATGGAAGCGGTCCAAGAAGATGTGAATATTTTGGTGACCGATAAAAAGGTTTCGGCCGTAGCCGAAATCTTGCCGCTGCTCGAGAACTTGGCGAAAATGGGCAAGAAGGAACTAGTGATTATCGCTGATGAAGTTGAGGGTGAAGCCTTGGCCATGTTCGTAGTTAACAAGCTGCGCGGCACGTTCACCGTGTTGGCGGTCAAAGCGCCGGCCTTCGGCGATCGCCGCAAAGAAATGCTGAAAGATATCGCCACCGTCACCGGCGCCACGGTCATTTCCGAAGATCTCGGCAAAAAGCTTGAGGAAACGGCGGTCGAAGACTTGGGCATGGCCCGTAAGGTGATTGCCACCAAAGAAAACACTACCATTGTCGAAGGTAAAGGCGATAAGTCGGCGGTCGAAGCGCGGATTCAGGAAATTCGCAACGAGCTGAAAAACACCAAGTCAGATTTTGACCGCGAAAAGCTGCAAGAACGGCTGGCTAAGCTGTCCGGCGGCGTGGCCATTCTGAAGGTCGGCGCAGCCACGGAAACAGAGTTGAAGGAAAAGAAGCACCGGATTGAGGACGCTGTCCAGGCGACCAAAGCCGCGATTGAAGAGGGAATCGTGCCGGGCGGCGGCGTGGCCTTACTGCGATCAATCGCGGCGCTTGATCACGTGGCGATCAACGAAAATGAGGAAAAAGTGGCCTTAAGCATTCTTCGTCGGGCCTTAGTGTCGCCGCTGTGGCAAATTGCGCAGAACGCCGGTAAAGAAGGGTCGGTTATTGTCGAGGAAGTCAAGAAACTAAAAGGCAGCCACGGTTACAACGCCGAAACTGATAAATTTGAAGACTTAATGGCCGCCGGCGTAGTTGATCCGGCCAAAGTCACTCGTTCAGCTTTGCAGAATGCCGTCTCAATTGCCGGTTTGCTGCTGACGACTGAAGCGGCCGTGACTGATAAGCCAGAGAAGGACGACAAGGCCGGCGCCGGTATGCCGAGCGGCATGGGCGGCGGCATGGATATGGGGATGTAGGACTCGGGTAGGAAACCTCCGGTTTCCTCCTCCGACGCTCCCACCTTCCCTTTAAGGTGTCGCTCCTTGCCGCTCGGCTAGGGTCCCGGCTTTCAGCCACCCTGATCCTCGCGGCTGCGGAAAGCGACAGATATTAAGAATCGAACCCTAAAGGGTTCGAT
>JACQKI010000033.1 GCA_016204645.1 Candidatus Kerfeldbacteria bacterium | reverse complement strand
CACAGATTTGTCGCCGGGCACCGATACGAGCTCCCTCAGCCGTACCTGGGAGCTGATCCAGTCGCGCTTCGTCAACCGTCCGGTCGAGTCGACTCAGCTGGTTCGCGGCGCGATCGAAGGGATGGTGAACGGACTCGGTGATCCGTACTCATTCTACCTCGACCCTGACGAGGCCACTGCGTTTGACGAAGAAATCAACGGCAAGTTCGAAGGCATTGGCGCTGAACTGGGCCTCAAGGACGGGCGGATCGTCATTATTGCGCCCCTCCCCGAGACCCCGGCTGAGCGGGCAGGTTTGCGCGCTCAAGACGCCATCGTGCTGATCGACGGCACCCCGACTGAATCGATGTCGCTGGAGCAAGCGGTTTCCCGGATTCGAGGCCCGGACGGGACGAACGTCACCCTGACCCTGTCTCGCGGTGATCAGCCGCTGACCGTAACCATCCGCCGGCAGCGGATTCAAGTCAAGAGCGTCAGGCTAGACTACCGAACTGCCAACAGTCGAACGGTCGGCCTGGTGACCATCTCGAGTTTTACGCAGTCGAGCGCACAAGAGTTCGAAGCGGTGGTCCAGGACCTGCTGGTCAAGCAGCCAGCCGGCCTGGTCCTCGACTTGAGGAACAACACCGGCGGCTACCTGGATGCGGCGGTCGACGTAGCCGACGCTTTTCTACGCGACGGCACGATCGTGATCGAAGATTTCGGCGACGGTCAGCAGGACCGGACGCTGGCCGATCCAGAGGCACCGCTCGAATCCTATCGGCTCGCCGTCCTGATTAACGGCGGGACTGCATCGGCGGCCGAAATCTTGGCAGGTGCGCTTTCCGAGCGTCGGCAGGCTCCGCTGGTCGGTGAACGTTCCTTCGGTAAGGGATCAGTTCAGGAAATTCAAGATTTGCCCGACCGTTCGACTGTTAAACTGACCGTCGCCCACTGGCTGACGCCCAACGGTCGCTCCATAGACGGCGTCGGCATCGATCCGACTGAGCCGGTCGCGAGCTCGACCAATCCAGGTGACGAGGTCGACCAGCAGCTTGACCGTGCGCTGGCCATCGTCGCCGGTTCATAAGCAGATGCTCGGTCGGTTGCGGCTGACGCTCCACGGAACAGTCCAGGGTGTTGCACTGCGCTGGGGCGTCCAGCAGCGAGCGCAGGCGACGGGCCTGGTCGGTACCGTCCAAAATCAGCCGAACGGCACCGTCGTGATCGTCGCCGAAGGAGAGACGGCCGTACTGGAAAGGTTGCTTGCTTGGATCGAGCGACCTGGGCACGGCTGGCGGATCACGCGCCTCGACCCAGCGTGGTCGGCAGCCACCGGCAGCTTCACGGACTTTAGGATAAAATGGTAAACTGAACCAGTATGCGAGTTATCCTCAAGACCGACGTACCGGGCACCGGTCGCCGGGGTCAAACGCTGACCGTACCAGATGGATTCGCGCGGAATTACCTGCTGCCGCGCGGTTTTGCGCAGCTCGCAACCTCTCAACTGGTGCAACAGCTGGAACGCCAGCGGCAGCGGCAACAAGTAGCTGAATCCGAGCAGCAAGCTGATCGGCGCCGCCTGCTGGAGCAGCTCCAGCGCCTCCGGTTGACGGTCGCAGCGCCGGCTAATCCTCAGGGTCGTCTGTATGGTGCGGTTACGTCAGAGCAGGTGCAGGCTGCCCTGCGTTTCCACGGCGTCGTCGTCGATCGGGCATCGGTTGCGTGGCCGCAGCCGATCGATCGTCTCGGACCTGCCGCCGTCACTATCGACCTTGGCCGCGGCCTCAGGGCGTCGGTTCCGCTGACGGTGGTGGCAGAGGGTACGCATGCCTAAGTCGACCCGCTACCTGTTTGTGATGGGCGGGGTGCTGTCAGGCCTGGGTAAGGGGATCGCTGTTTCCTCGATTGCGCGCGTCCTGCAGGGCATGGGCTACCGGGCGTCAGCCATGAAAATCGATCCCTACGTCAACGTCGACGCCGGCACCATGAATCCGACTGAACACGGAGAAGTGTTCGTGACGAAAGATGGCCTGGAAACCGACCAGGACATTGGCAACTACGAACGGTTCCTGCAGATCGAGTTGAGCCGCGACAGCTACATGACTACCGGACAGGTCTACCTCTCGGTTATCCGCCGCGAACGTAACCTTGAGTACCGCGGGAAAACAGTTCGGCCGGTGCCGGATATTCCGAACGAAGTCATTCGGCGGATCAAGCGCGCCGCCCAGGTGACCAGAGCCGAGCTGATGATCATTGAAATCGGCGGGACGGTGGGCGAGTACGAAAACTTACTGTTCCTCGAGGCTGCTCGGATGATGCACCTTCAGGACCCGACGGCTGTCCAGTTTCTGCTAGTCAGCTACCTTCCAATCCCGTCGAAGCTCGGAGAAATGAAAACCAAACCGACTCAGCACGCCGTTCGAGCTCTCAACGCAGCCGGCATTCACCCGGATTTCGTGCTGTGCCGGGCCGAACGACCGATCGACCAACCGCGGCGAGAGCGGATTTCGGTCTTTTGCAACGTCCACCCCGACGACGTCGTGTCCGCGCCGGACGTGACGTCAGTGTATGAAGTACCGCTCAATTTTGAACGTCAAGGCTTAGGGCAGAAAATTCTCAATAAGTTTTTACTCGCTCCACGGCGTCGTGATCTCAGGGCCTGGCGGGCGTTGCTGCAGCGGGTCGGCCGCTTTCGCCGCGGCGTCCGAATCGGAATGGTCGGCAAGTACTTCAGCACCGGCGCTTTCACCTTGAGCGATTCGTACCTGTCCGTGATCGAATCAATCAAGCACGCCGCGTGGGCGATTGGCGTGAGACCGGAAATTAGCTGGCTGGATGCCGAATCGTTCGAACGAAACCGACGCAACCTGAAATTGCTGGAACGCTACGATGGCTTGATCGTGCCTGGCGGCTTCGGGGCGCGGGGCGTAGAAGGTAAGATTTCGGCCATCGAGTACGCCCGGCGCCACCACTTGCCGTACTTCGGCCTGTGCTACGGGTTGCAGCTGGCCGTGGTCGAGTTTGCCCGGCACGTTCTGAAGCTGAAGCGCGCTCACACCACTGAAATTGACCCCCGCACGCCGCACCCAGTGATCGACATGCTAGCGGAGCAGCGCGCTAAGCTCAAGGCGCGCGATTTCGGCGGAACGATGCGGCTGGGTGAGTACCGGTGTCGACTGGTGCCCGGCTCTCTGGCGTACCAGAGCTACGGCCAGCCACAGGTATTCGAACGACATCGGCACCGGTACGAGGTGACGAACCGGTACCGAGCGGCCCTCGAACGAGCCGGACTTCAGGCGTCCGGCGTCAACCCCGATCGTAATTTAGTCGAAGTCATGGAGCTCAAGCAACACCCGTTCTTTCTGGGCGTTCAGTTTCATCCCGAGTTCAAATCGTACCCGCTCGCGCCGCACCCGTTGTTCAAGCGCTTCGTGCAAGCGGCCATCCACCGCCAACGCAGCTAGCTACTGACGACGTCGACGTACGTTCGGGTCACCAGCCGACCGTGGAAGTTTTTAGCTTTCTTGGTGCGGAAGCGCACCACGCCTGCGCTGAGCGCGAACAGGGTGTCGTCAGATCCCTTCCCGACGTGTCGACCGCCGTGCAGGCTGGTGCCGCGCTGCCGCACAATCACCATGCCGGCTTGAACCGGCGTGCCGTCGGACCGCTTGACCCCGAGCCGCTTTGCGATCGAGTCGCGGCCGAGGCTGGTCGAGCCGCCTGATTTTGTGTGTGCCATAGGCTACGGTACGTTCGTTTGCGTAGAGCAGCGTACCGGACATTCAGTTTTTTGTCAATCGTCAAGCACGTACGTCTGAGGCTACGGCTGCGCGAACGGGTCGCGGAGCGACGGAAGGGGAAGGTTAGCCCGGGCCCGGGCCCGGTCGATTGAAATTTGGAAGGCTTGAAAGGCGGCTTGGTTCGGCTGCAGTTCCTGGGCAGTGATCAGCTCGGTTGACAGGGGCTGGTCGAGCACCAGCAGTCCAGCTCGACCGAGCGCGACGATCGCTGCCAGGGCAGCCAGCGTCAGCAGCACCGTCCGTCCGCGTCGCACCAGCCACGACTGCAGCGCGGTTGCGTTGATTGTTCGGAACATCTTCATCGCGGCAACCTCCAGGGGACCAGTCCGTCAATCGTCGCCGTGAGCTGGCTACGAGCGCTAGCGGCCGATACCGATAGCGACTGGATTCTGACTAAGGGTTTGGTGGTGTTGAGCTGCCGGATGAATTCGATCAGCTCACGGTACGTCGCTTGAAACGTAAGGTGGGCACCAGTGACTTGGTACTCGGCGCCCGGAGAAGGGGTGTCGAGGCGCAGCTGGCCGTCGGCCACCCCGGCTCGAACAAACAGTTCATCGATCGTATTGAACAGGGCAATGGTCTGGTCAGTCGTGGCGTACTGGGCTTGCAAGCTCTGCTCTTGAGCCTGGAGGGTGGCGAACTCGCGTTGGACGTTTGCCAGGTTAGCTTGCTGCTGTTCGATTGACGCGATGTTCAAGCGGACGGAGTCGATTTCAGAACGGGCCAGAGTGAGCGCAGCTAGCTGTGGCATGGTGCCGAGGATCACGACCAAGCCGACGGTGGCCAGGCCCAGTCCGGCGATGATGACGCTTGGTCGTACGGACTTCATTGTTGGTTGAGCGTTTCAGGACTGAAGACAGCGTT
>JACQKI010000031.1 GCA_016204645.1 Candidatus Kerfeldbacteria bacterium | reverse complement strand
GCTGATGAATCAGTCGCCGGCCGGCATCGACATCGTCGCCAAGACCTTTTTGCTGACCCAGAGCGAGCGTTACCTGCTGCTCGAAGCCGGCGTGGGCGAAGGGATTTTCTTCGCCGGATCGAAGCACGCGGCCATCAAAGTCGTGGCCAGCTACACCGAGGACCAGATCATCACCTCTGACCCGCGGCAGCTGCTGGAAATCGAGGAGGCCAAGAAAGAGTTCGAAGCCTCGCTGGCGCGGGGTGAAGTGCCGACCACTCTCGACGCCCGCTGATCCCGTTAGAAAGCCCTTCGATACAACGACAAATTATCGACTCTTATGAAAACAACACGAGCTGACTTTCCAACGGGATGATGCGTCGCTGGCTGATCATTGCCGTAGTGCTGCTGGCAGCCGGTGCCGCCGCGCTGCTGGTCAGTCGAACGCCGCGGACGACCAACCAGCCGACGGCCGGCGATCAGTCGGTCCTCAATCGCAGCCAAACGTCGCCGCCGGACGTCCCGACCAATCCAGCGCCCGATCCGACCACTGACCAGCTGCTGGCCACGGCGCGGCTGTTCGCCGAACGCTACGGCACGACCTCGAGCGAGGCGCCGGTAGCGCACCTCGAATCAGTGCTGTCGGTTTGCAGCTCGGCCCTGGCTCAAACGTTCCAACGGCAGATTAGCCAACCGCCAGCGCCGACGGCGACGCGGATTACCAGCCGCGCCCTGACCTTCGCCGTCCGCTCGCAGGACGAGCGTGCCGGTCGGGCTGACGTGATGGTTACGCTCCGCCGGGAAGAGCAGGCCGGAACCGAACCGACGAAAACCTACAACCAGGAGTTGAATCTGCAGTTCGTACGCCAAGGCGACGCTTGGAAAGTCAACGCTGCCACCTGGGGCAAGCAGCTGTAAGCCGTATGACGGCAAAAACCCCAAACCCGAAGCAGGCAGTACGGGAACTCGAGCGGCGGTTTCGCGAAGAAACAAAGCGCCTGCGTCAGGAACCGTCGGCCGGCAGCGAAGGGTACACGAACGTGTACTCCGAGGAGCAGCCGGAGCAAGGCGGTGATGAAGGATTACCTGCAGAAGAGCCGACGGACGATCAGTCATCTACTTCTCAAGTCAGCGGTCCGCCTCGGGTTCGGCCTCGCCTTTCGAAGCGACCAGCCCAGACCGAAGCCGCAGCGCCGAGCCCGGAAACAGGCGGTCAAGCTCCGGCAAGCGGGACTGCTCCACCTGCATCCGGCGCAGGAGAGCCGACTGGGCAGGCGCCGGGCGAGCAGCTGTCTCGAGCCGCGCAGTTTGCCGAACGCACCAGAACATTGCAAAAAGCTGCCGGAGCCGTTAAGCAAGCGGCGCAAATCGGACGCGCCGTCGCAGCCACCGGCCGGGCCGTTGCGGCCCTGGCGCAAGCCGCGGCCTTTCTAGTTTCTCCGGCGATGTGGCCGGTGTGGATTGGCGTGGCGATTGCCGCGGGTATTTTTCTATTAGTTATTCTAGTTGTTGCGGCGGCGTGTTCAGTCGACACCACCAATCCCGTGGTAGTAACGCCGGTCGTGATTCCGACTCCTGGCGGGCCAGTGGTGATTACGCCGGCGGATGTGGTTGGTGGCGTAAAATCAGTCGGGACCAAGTTACTTTTGGGAATTGATTGTCCGCAGTGACCCACACCTGGTCGACCTTATTCCAACGCATTTCCCCATGAAGTTTGTACCAAACATGAAAGCCGCACGCCACTTCCAAGCGGTGTTGATAATAGTACTCGCATCAGTTTGGCTGGCGAATTCGGTTCACGCATCAGTCCCCGAAATTGATCCTGGCGACGGCGCTGGGACCACGTCGAATCCGCAAATCCTCGAGCTGGGTTCGTGCGTCCTAAAGAGCGGTGAGTGTCTTAGTAACGTCACGGCCTTGCAGTGTACCAAGCAGGAAGGAAAATTTTCGGCGTTGACGAGTTGCAAGCTTACGTTCACGCCGAACGTCCCGATTCCGGGTCTGTTCGAACAGTCGCAGCCAGTGGACGAATCGCTGTTCGGCCGGTACGTCAGCAACTTCTACGTCTTCTTTGCCGGGGTGGCCGGCATCCTGGCGGTCGTCATGATGATGTGGGGCGGCTTCCACTACATCACCGCGGCCGGCAATCCGCAGCGGATGAACGAGGGCAAGGAAATTATCAGCAATGCTGTCATCGGCTTGGTTCTCCTGCTGACGTCGTACCTGCTGCTGAATACCGTTAACCCGCGATTGATCCAGCTGCGCGTCCCGTCGCTGCAGTACATTCAACAAGTTCTGGTGGCTGACAACTACTGTGAAGCGCAGGGTCCGGAAGCGATCGCCGCGGCCGAGCTTGCAAAAGCCGAGTGCGGTACGACGGTGACCTACGTCAAAGACAGTCAGCCGCGCGAGTGCGTGTCGTTGAATATCCCGGGGCAACTCCTCTTGCCCTGGGATGAGCAGCTGGCCTGCATGCCACGTGAGGGGATCGGTACTGTCACCTCCGGCGGAAAAACTTCGGTCACGACCAATATGGTCTACGAGCGCCGCAAAGCCGCTGGAAAAGACGGCGTGTGTGAGAATAACATATACACCGCTGACGACCGCTGCGACTTGACGCAGCGGATTCTCAGCTTGCAAACCTGGCTAGCCGGGGCGTGCAAGAAAGCCAATATTGAGCTTGGCAAGGACATTTGCCTGTATAAGAAATTTTTAGCCTGCCCGACTGCTGATTCTGAACGTGTCCGATGCAATGTTGGCGGGGTCAACCGTGAGACTGTCTGCTGGGACGGCAGCCAGCCGAAGCAAACTAAAATTCAGTTATTTAACGTGGTTATCACCCAATGCCGCAACCCCGACGTTGTGCCTAAACCAATCGAAGAAGTTGATTCAGTCTGTTGCCAAGCCGATTTGAAAAGCGGTATCATTTGTAGCGAGCGCGGTGGGGAGGATGAGGTGAATGTTGACTGTTCGTCGTATAATGCTTCTGGCGCTCCCTACAGACAACGATGTGTGTTCGTTGATCCGAGGTTAGGTAGCAGAGAAGGGTGCGAAGACATTGTGACGCGTTGCGATTTGCCGAAAAAATGTTGGGCGCCGATTGACTTCGTGACCGTTAATCGTTCCTCATTCTTTGACTGAAACTAATGGCTCTTAACTGGAAACGATTGCTGCTGGTCCTCGGGTTTTTGCTGGTGACGATTGGCATTGGCGTGACCATCTACTTCGTCTTTTTCCGTAACGTTCTTGGTCCGCCGTCAGGAATCCAGAACATCAACGGCGTGATTTTCCCGCCGACGAATGAAAACCGCAACGTCGGGGTGGAGCCCGGAAACATCAATGCCTTGCCGAACATCAACGCGGCCGTGGGCGAACCGCGACCCGTGGCTGACGGCGGACCGACGCAGGTGGTGCCGATTGTCAGCACCCTGCCGGGCGGCGCGACGTTGGCCAACAACGGCCGCGACCTGCTCTACTACGACCCGCGGACCGGCAAGTTCTACCAGATTTCGCCGGACGGGCGAACGCGTACCGAACTGACGCCGGACATCTACCCGGCGGCCGAAAAGGTCACCTGGGCGCCGCTGCGCGACAAAGCGGCGATTGAGTTTCCCGACGGCAGCAAGTTCGTCTACGATTTCCGGAAGCAGCAGCAGTACACGCTCGCCCCGGAAATGGAAGAAATAACGTTTTCTCCCACCGGCGATAAGATATCGTTTAAGTTCATCGGCGACGACCCGAGTGACCGTTTCTTGGTGGCCTCGAACTTCGACGGCACAGCCGCCACCACCATCGAGCCGCTGGCCGACAAGGCCGATCAGTTCGACGTCAGCTGGTCGCCGATCGGCAACATCGTAGCCACCTTTCGGGAGTCGGTCGACGCCGACCGGCAGCGGGTCATCCCGATCGGCTTGCTGGGCGAAAATTTTCAGTCGTTCAACGTGCCGGGCCGGGGTTTCCAGAGCACCTGGTCGGCCGACGGCGGCCTGATCCTGTTCAGTGTTTTCCGCAAGGACACCGGGTACAACCCCAACCTGTACGTGGCTAACGGCCGATCGGACAGCATCGGCAACAACATGATTAACCTGGACATTCAAACCTGGCCGGAAAAGTGCACGTTCGGTTCGGCCGCGGCCTTGTACTGCGCGGTGCCGCAGTACTTGGAACAGGGAGCCGGCCTGTTTCCAAACCTGGCCAGCAGCGTGCCCGACGATTTCTACCGGATTGATTTGACCACTGGCCAGAAGAGCCTGATCGCGCGGCCGGTCAACCGCGACGGCGAATCGACCTACACCGCTTCGCAGCTGATACTCTCGTCCGACGAAACCGTGCTGTATTTCTTCGATCAGCGGACAAGCCAGGTGCAAAAAATTCAGCTCAAGTAGCCATGCGGCGCTGGCTGACGGTTGCATCTGTGGCGATCGGGCTGGTGACGGCCGGGACGGCCTTGGCGCAGAGCACCGGCTGCTGCATTACCGAAAATCAGACTTCCTGCCAGCCGAATAAATTCAGAATCGATTGCGACCGCTTCTATTCAAGCGGCAACTCGGGCGGCAACTTTTACGAAGGCACGAGCTGCGACCTTGTGCCGTTTTGCGTGGTGCTCGGCAAGTGCGAGAAGGCGAGCGCCCCGACGGATTGCCGCAACCTGAAACGCTGGGAGTGCGACCAGCTGAGCGGTCAGGGGTACAACTTTTTCGCCAACCAGACGTGCGGCGGGATCGCGGAATCCGGTCGCTGCTGCGCCGACCCGCCATCCGCCCGCCAGCCGACCTGCACTGAAGGCTTAGACCGTAACGAGTGCTCGATTCGTCAGGGGATTTACTACACCAGCCGCTGCTACGCGGTGGCGCACTGCCCGCAAGCGCGGAGCGGGTACGCCGGCCAGGTGGTCGGCTCGTGCACCTTGCCGGACGGCACGTGCACCAACAGCTTGAGCGTCGAGGATTGCACGAAGCGCCAAGGTAAGTTCGCGCTCAATGAATTTTGTCCGTTGAGATTCACCCCCAACGTTCCGATTCCGGATCTGTTCGAGGGCGAGCAGCAGGTCAGCGGCACGCTGTTCGCCCGCTACCTCGGCGCCTTCTACGTCTACTTCATCGGCGTGGTCGGGATATTGGCCGTGGTCACGATGATGTGGGGCGGGTACCACTACATCGTCTCGGCCGGCAATCCGCAGAAAATGAACCAGGGCAAGGAAATCATCAGCGGGGCGGTCATCGGCTTGACGCTGGCGCTGACGTCGTTTCTCTTGCTGCGCCTGATCAATCCGGCGCTGGTCAACTTTCAGGGAATTTTACCGTCTTTCATCGGCCAGATACTGCAGTCCGATGAACAGGGCGGAGCGCCAACCAAGCCGGACGTGGCCACAAAAGCCGATATCAGCACGGCCACCTTGAACTCCATTTTGCAACGGGTTAAACAGAACAACTACCATCAGATGGTGCTGGCTGAAGCCGGAAACGATAGAGAGGTTGCGTACCGGGCGCTGTCAATCCTCTTTATTGAATCCTCCGGTAACGCTTCGGCAATCTCTCCGGCACCCGCATACGGTTTAATGCAATTGCTCCCGGACACGGCCGCGGAATGCGGCGTCAAGAGTACTGGCGAATTGCTGGTTGCCGGACTGAACATCCGCGCCGGAGTCTGCTACCTTAAAAAATTGATCGAAAACCCCTGCCCGACGTACGGTGAATCAGAACGCCAACGGAACATTTCCTGCCGTGCTGGTGAAGTCTGCAAGAAAAATGATTATCAATTTGTGTACGCCGCCTACAACGGCGGACGCGGGGCAAACTATTGTTCAAGCACCTGCCTGGGTTCAACCTGGTGGCAGTGCACGGGAAATCCCCGCTACCAGGAAACCAGGGTCTACGTCCAGAAAGCGCAGATCGTGTATGACTGGCTGACGGATCAGAAGGTATACTAGCAGGTTAGGAAGTTAGGCTGTTAGGATTTTAGGAGGTTAGGGGATTGGGTGTTAGGAGTAAGAAGTTTTTTGGGGTAGCGGCGACGATTCCGGGGTTAATGGTCTTAGGGCATACTTGAGTAAGACAAAGTGCCTTGGTTTTTCCAAGGTGGCCAAAGGGGTTTAAGGAAAAGTAGTTAAGTATGAGGAGGCGCCGGTGTGGATTCGAACCAGACCGGCGCCCATATTCACATTCGTCTTGCGGCTACAGCGGCACTGCTCTCAGCAACCGTCTCGGTCGGTGCGGGGTGCTCTCCTCCAGGGAGCGGCCGCGCGGGTTGACGTGTTGCACATGACCGTTGCGAGCGGTCTCGAGGCGGGAGACCTTGTCGTTCAGCGCTTCGAGGTGCAGCTGGCACCCAACACAGGTCCGGTCGTTGGACCTGATCCGCTCGGCGGGGAGGAGCCTGAGGCAGCGGATGCAGCAGTACCTTCCCCGGGTGTCCTTGATCGGGCCCATGTGGGCGATTCCCGCGAACCCCCGGTCGCCGACCTTGCGGTCGATGCAGGCCATCCGGCACTTGAGGCAGACTTCGGCTGCCGGAATGGCGTCGAGGACTCGGTGGGAAACGTTGCGGCCGCACTTGTTCAAGCACGGTACGGCCGTGACCTGGCTGCTTTGCGGCTTTGTCATGATAAACCTTCCGTGGCGGAAGAGCAGATATCGTGCGCACGATTCTCTGTTCTTCCAGTGAACAGAAACAGGGGGAACAAAGCCAAGCATTTTTTCGTCAGCGCTAGAACCTCCTTCCTGCGTGAGCAGGGCTGCGTGGGTTGACTGTGGCTGTGGCGAATGTGTCAGAGAACATGGGTCGGGGACAGACGGCATTCAATCCGTGGCCGCGCACGGATGATTACGGAGCTCGGCTCTCGTAGCGCATGCCGGAGCTGCCCCCGACCGTCAATTCAAGGGAAACGTCAAATACCACTCCAGCATACTGACTGTATGGTATTTGTCAACCCCTACTCTCGATGCAGGGTTTGATAGAAAGCCTGAGCTTTTCTGGCTAAGACGGCGTGTGCGGAGAGTCCCGGATCGGTTTTTAGCAGCTGAATAGCGGCCGCGTGTGCGCGCTTCATAAAGGGCAAGTCGGTTAACGAAGCTAACCGGAAGTGCGGCAGGCCGGATTGGCGGATGCCGTAGAGGTCGCCCGGACCGCGCTGGCGGAGGTCTTCTTCAGCCAGTGCCAGGCCGTCGTTTGTTCGTTCGACGATTGCCAACCGTTCACGGACGTCAGCGTTGTCACTCTGTGTTAGTAAGAAACAGCTCGACGGCTTGGCGCTGCGGCCGACGCGGCCGCGCAGCTGGTGCAGCTGGGCTAAGCCAAAGCGTTCTGCGCCGAGAATGACCATGGTGGTGGCGTTCGGCACGTCGACGCCGACTTCGACCACGGGCGTGGCCACTAAGACGTCCAGTTGTTTGTCCGCAAACTTGGTCAAGGTCGCGGTTTTTTCTTTGCCTGGCAGCTGGCCGTGGAGCAAGCCGATGCGCAGTTTTTTCAGGGGGCCGTGGCGCAGCAGTTCGTACTCAGTGGTGGCGGCCGCCACGCCCAGCTCGTCTGCTTCTTCGACCAGCGGGCAAACGACGTAGGCTTGCTCGTCGGCCGCCGCGCGGTCCCGGACGTGTTGCCAGACGTTGTCGGCGGAGCTGGGCGAGACGACCTTAGTGACAATCGGCGTTCGTCCCGGCGGTAACTGTTTGATAAAGGATTGCTGCAGGTCGCCGTAGAGCGACAGCGCCAGCGTCCGCGGAATCGGCGTGGCAGTCATCGATAGTAGGTGCGGAACGGTCCCCGGCGGTCCCTTGAGCTGGAGAGCGTGCCGCTGAGCCACGCCAAAGCGGTGCTGCTCATCAACCACCACCAGCGCCAGACGCTTAAAAGCCACTTGATCGGTCAGCAGTGCGTGCGTGCCAATCACTACGTCGAGTTCGCCGGCGGCCAAGGCCTTTAGTAACTTTGCCTTTGACGGCGCGAGACTGCCGGTTGACCGTCGCTGCGTGCGCGTCAAGAGCGCCACCCGCAGTCGCCGGCCAAAAAAATTGACCAAAGTCTGGTAGTGCTGACCAGCCAGAATATCAGTCGGCGCCAGCAGGGCGGTCTGAGCGCCATTGGCCGCCACGTTCTGAGCGGCCATGGCCGCGACAATGGTTTTGCCTGATCCCACGTCACCCTCGAGCAAGCGATTCATCAGCTGCGGTCGAGCTAAGTCTTGCAAAATTTCCCAGGCTGCCCGGCGCTGGTCGTCGGTCAGGCGCCACGGCAGCGAGGCGACAAACTGCTTGGTGGCGGCTTGACGAAACGGGATCGGCAGGCTGCGAGCCCGCTGCCGGAGCTGCGCGTTTTGGAGTACGGCGATACTGAATAGCAGCAGCTCGCCGAATTTCAGTCGTTCCAGGGCCCGCGCCAGCATGATTGGCGAGGTTGGGAAGTGGACTTCCGTCAGAGCGCGTGACAGCTCGAGCAATTTTTCGGATTGCCGCAGCTCGGCTGGCAGCCAGTCCGATACTTGGCGGGCTAGCGGCAGGACGCTCTGCACCAGCATGCGGATCTGTCGCTGCGTCAGTCCGGCCGTCGCCCGGT
>JACQKI010000038.1 GCA_016204645.1 Candidatus Kerfeldbacteria bacterium | reverse complement strand
TGTCGATCTGCAAGCAGTCGCGCGACAGATTCATCCCAAACGAGGTAAGCAGATCGTTGAGGGTCGCGCCGGCAGCGTGAACGTGAACCACGTTACCGACGCCGTCGTGGAAGTGAACTTCCGGGTTGAGCTCGTGGTCTGTGGTCGACTGGTACGTATCCTGGCTGAAATCAATAGCCGCGCCGTCGACGAACACGCGCAGGTCGGCGTGCAGGTGGACTTCTTCGACGGCCGTCGACTGAACAGGGTTCTTAAACGCCTCTTCGACGTTCGACTTGAACTCGTCGTAGCTGCGCGGGTTGGAAAGCTTGGCCCCGTTCAGAAAAAACGTCGGAGTGCTGTTGACCCGGTTGGCCAAACCGCTCTGGTAGTGGTTTTCCACGCGCGCTACCACCGCATCCGAATTCAAATCAGAACGGTACTGGTTAAGGTCCAGCCCAAGCGACTCGGCGTATCCCTCAAACAGCTGCTGGTAATCGCCGCGCGACCACGTTTCCTGGTTCTCAAACATCAGGTCGTGCATTTCCCAAAACTTCCCTTGCGTGCCGGCGGCTTCGGCTGCCCGGGCCGCGGCTTCAGCATAAGGATGGGTAGTTCGCAGGGGAAAGTGGCGGTAGACGAGCGCGATCCGGTCGCCGTACTCTTCAGTCAGCTGCTTCAGCAACGGCTCGTAGGCCTTGCAAGCCGGGCACTGTAAATCACTGTACTCGATCAGCACCACGCCGGCAGTCCGGCTGCCGCGCAGCCAGTCGTCCGCCGCCACGGCGTCGAGCGGCAAGGTCGAGGTACCGGTCGGCGTACTACCGAGCTGCACCAATCCGTAAATGCCGCCGGCGATCACGACCATGCCGATCAGCCACGGAACTAATGTTTTAAGTTTCGGTGAAGCCATAGTCACAGTTTTAAATCTACTACAGACTGTAGCAGCTTGGGGTCAAGCCGTCTACTCTGCGGCGTGGCCGGGAATCAAGAACAGTACGGCCAGACCGACTGCGAACAGCAGAAGTTCAACGGCCATCCGGCTCGGTTTTGCGCGGTGGTGCAGGTGCGGAATAAGATCGGCCAAAGCAATATACAGCAGGTTGCCGGCCGCAATCGACAGCAAGTACGGCTGGACCGCCGTCACCGACGTGGCGTACCAAAAGGTCAAGACCGTGCCGATCGGGGCGACCAGGGCGCTCAGCAAATTAATCGCCATGACGCGTGCCCGGGCCAGGCCGCTGCCGAGCAATATCGCGAAATCGGCAATTTCGTGGGGCAGCTCATGCAGCAGGACCGACGTGGCCGTCACCATCCCCAATGGCACGCTGACTAAAAAGGCGATCGCCACGACTGCGCCGTCAATAAAGTTGTGAACCGTATCCCCCAAGATGACCAGCGGTCGAGCAGTCACCAGTGCAGCATCATGGTCGGTCCGATCATCAGACTCATGGCTGTGAAACGAAGCAATCAGCCGCTCAATCACGAAAAACACTACCACCCCGACCAAGACGTAGCGAAAGCCGTCGTGCGAGTCGCCGAAAGCCTCGGTGGCCTCAGGCAGCAGGTCGAGAAATGCCACTCCCAGCAGCACGCCGGCGGCAAAGCTCATCAGGACGTGCGATAGTTTTTTGGCCAGTGTTTCCCGAATCAGCAACAGCATCCCGCCGGCCAACCCACCCAGACTCGAAACGATGCTGGCGCTGAGCGCAAACCAAAAAGTGCTGTCCATAATAGGACTTTCTCAGAAAGCAGTGACGTGCGCAAGGGTGACGGCAGTATCCAAAACCATCAGCGGAGACACGATTTTCAACCGACTGATTAGTGGAAAAACCCCGATAATTCCTAGAAAAATGGGCTGTCTTGACCGAAAGATAGTGATTTTCCTAAGGATTTGCTATACTTTTTCCACAACTTAATTATTAGTTGGTTAAAACCCATAAGGAGCAACCTATGGCAGATAAGCCCATGAATAAGTCCCAGCTGCTCAACCACCTGGCTGAGAAGACGGGACACAGCCGCAAGGACGTGGCTATGGTCCTCGAGACCATCGTCAACACGGCCTACGCCGAAGCCAAGCGCTCGGGTGAGTTCACCATCCCCGGCCTCGGCAAGTTCCTCAAGAAGAACCGGGCCGCCCGCAAAGGCCGCAATCCGGCCACCGGCGCCGAGATTCAGATCCCGGCCAAGACGGTCGTTAAGTTCCGTGTCGCCAAAGCGGCCAAGGACGCCGTTCTAGGCTAGCCCGATAGACCGTCCTCGGTAACCATTCCGAGAACCACAAACCCGTCCCGAAAACTCTGGATGGGTTTTTGGTGAACCGATGCCAACACGTGCTTTTGAGCCGAACGGTGAAATGGAATTTTGAAGTAGGCTCTTGTGCATACCAACAGCCCGTCCAACGAGTGAACGGGCTGTGGTCTTTGGTGAAACGGTTAGCCGTTCCAGCCGCCGCGGTTGAATCCGCCGCCGCCTCCGCCTCCGCCGCGACGGGGTGGACGATCGGTCATCGGC